>JASFLL010000081.1:0-6344 GCA_050118115.1 Thioalkalispiraceae bacterium | reverse complement strand
TATCGCTGCACCGAGAATCCCCATTAGTAATCCTTCTGTAACGAAGAGTGCCAGAATCCGTGATGGAATGGTGCCAATTGCTGCAATCGTACCTATTTCATGAATTCGCTCATATACGGCCATAAGCATGACGTTCATAATACTGATGAGGACGATTGCGACCAGCATTACCTTAATAAATGTATCCAGCATATCGATCATTTTAGCGATATTGGAAAAGGGTGACAGTTTCTCCCAGGTATGTACATCGAAGGCCGGTTTACCCTTTTTATTAACAAATTGTGCAAAATAAGATTTCATCTCAGTATGTATTTTCTCGAGTTTACCCGGGTTCTTCAGGCGAATTGCAATTTCACTAATTTCTTCGTCATCCATTCGCAACAGGTTTCTTGCATCATCAATGTGCATGTAACCGTCACGACCGCCAGGTCCGGAAATACCTTCAAGAACCCCACGGATTACAAATGTATTTCCATTTACGGAACCGTCCCGATTGGTGGCGACAAGTACTATGGAGTCTCCAACTTTGACATTGAGACCTTTCGCAATCAGTTCAGGGATGACGATTTTACCAGGTTCTACGAATGGGCTGCCTGGATTGCCCTGAATGAGACGTCCGGGTAACAGCGGGCAGGTGGCAACTTCCATTTCCGGGTCAACCGCGTTGAGTCTGATGTTAGTGGTTTCCTTGAAGTTGCTGAACATTGCCCCAAACTTGATACGCATAGTCCAGGCTTGTACATCTCTGTTATCAGCTAAATAGTCGGTTACTTTTTCTACCATGGCTGGTTTCATGTTCAGAGTAAGCGGCAGGCTATCGATTGAAGCAACGTATCCTTTTTTGTGAATCTGTATATGTCCCAGCATGGAGTCTGTGATTTGTCCCACCATCAGCACGCGGAATGAACCTGACAGTGAGATAAACAGTAGGACGGCTACGATACCAAATGTGATGAGCAGGCTGGTGAGAAAAGTACGGCGTCGATAACGCAGTAAATTTTTAGCAGCAATCTTGAGAATATTCATCATGATGACGGCATCTCCTTGTTATCAATGCGACCGTCCACCAGGGTATAGGTGACCTCAGCTTCAGCCATGATTTTGGGATCATGGGTTGAAAAAATAAAAGTAGTGTCAAATTTTTCACGCATGGATTTCATCAGGTCAATGACACGATGTGCGGTGACACTGTCCAGGTTTGCTGTAGGTTCATCAGCCAGGACCAGCTTGCAATTAGTCACCAGTGCTCTTGCTATGGCAACCCGTTGTTTCTGACCTCCGGATAACTGGCTGGGCAGTTTATTGGCCTGTTCTTTCATTCCAACAGCATCGAGTAGTTCCATTACCTGCTGGCGACGTTTGCTTGCCGACCAGTTTTGTACCATGACCAGAGGGTATTCCACGTTCTCATAAACTGACAGCACCGGAATCAGGTTGAAATCCTGGAATACAAATCCGATATGGCTGCCACGGAAAATGGCAGCCTGTTTATGGTTCAATTTCGAGACATCAGTATCAACCACTCGTAATTCACCACAGCTGGGTGAATCCAGGCAGCCGATCATATTTAACAGGGTACTTTTTCCACTCCCCGAGGGACCAACAAAGCTCACGAATGAGCCCGCTTCTATGGTGAAGCTGGCCTCTGTTATTGCTTCAATGGAGATATCTCCAGCTTGGTAGGTCTTGCACAGGCCATTTGCTTCGATAAGTGACATGGGGGATCCCTTATTTCGCGTTATATAAACGGTTATTTTTGTAGATTATTATTGCAGTTCACGATCAAAATCAATCTTATATTTACAATGATGGCATTGACTGTAGGTGTTTATTATCTTCGTAGCCTGCAAGGGAAGAAGGTTGGATAATTGGCTGACCAAGATGGGCTGCCATTACCCGCCCTGTGTTGATTGTATCTATAGTTACAGTTTCGCTTGATCCTCGTCAGTATATTACATGTAGCTTTATGTTATCTAACATATAAATTAATTGATTTTAGCCGGGAGCGAGTGTTATGGCACATATTGTTGTTCTGGGAGCGGGTATTGGTGGTTTGCCTGCAGCCTACGAATTAAAACAGGCATTGGCAAGTAGCCATGAAGTTACTGTGGTCAACGCCAATGACTATTTCCAGTTTGTCCCTTCCAATCCCTGGTTAGCGGTGGGCTGGCGGACACGCGATGCCATCACTCTCAAGCTTGAACCCCTGCTTAAGAAGAAAAACATCAATTTTGTAGCAGGTTGGGTAGAAAAGATCGATGCTTCGGCCAACAAGCTGGTGCTGAAGGATGGTACAGACGTCAATTACGATTACCTGGTGATTACAACCGGTCCAAGCCTGGCCTTTGAAGAAGTGGAAGGCAGTGGACCAGAGGGTTTTACCCAGTCGGTGTGTACGGTGGATCACGCGGAAAAAACCTATGCGGATTTTCAAAAACTGGTGGAAGAGCCCGGACCGGTAATTGTCGGTGCCGTACAGTTTGCCAGCTGTTTTGGCCCGGCGTATGAGTACGCGGCCATCCTGGATACTGCATTACGCAAACACAAGGTCCGCGACAAGGTGCCCATGACCTTTGTCACCAGTGAGCCTTACGTGGGTCACCTCGGCCTGGGTGGGGTGGGTGATTCCAATGGGTTACTGGAACATGAGTTCCGCAATCGCCATATCAAGTGGATTACCAATGCCAAGGTGACCAAAGTCGAAGAGGGCAAGATGTTTGTCGATCAACTGGATGAGAAGGGAGAGGTGGCGCAGCAACTTGAACTGCCTTTCAAGCATGCCATGATGTTACCCGGCTTCAAGGGTGTGGCGCCGGTTGCCACCGTCGAGGAGTTATGTAATCCACGCGGCTTCGTCATCGTTGATGAACACCAGCGCAGCCCCAAGTACCCCAATATTTATTCCGCCGGTGTCTGTATTGCCATTCCACCCGTGGAAGCCACGCCGGTACCAACCGGTGCACCCAAGACCGGCTATATGATCGAATCCATGGTCAGTGCTATCGTGCATAACATCAAGGCCGAGCTTGACGGCAAACCGATCACCGCGACCGCAACCTGGAATGCATTTTGTCTGGCCGATCTGGGTGATACAGGGGCAGCCTTTGTTGCCTTACCACAGATACCGCCGCGGAATGTTACCTGGTTCAAGAAGGGTAAGTGGGTACACTGGTCAAAGATTATTTTTGAAAAATATTTCCTGCGTAAAATGCGAAAAGGTATCTCTGAACCAAGTTATGAGAAATGGGCTTTAAAACTGGTTGGTATCATGCGCCTCAAACGCTGATCGAAAAATATAATTTTGATGTAAGTGGTAACAGCTGCCTACGTTCCGGTAGGCAGTACTAATTTTTTAAAAATCTTAACCCGTCAGCTGCTCTGTTCAATTTATATCCTCATAATATTTTAAATAAATTTATAATTGACCTTTTTCGGGTTTGCACTCGAACAATTTCATAAGCGAAATGAATATTAAATCCATACATGCCTGAACCTTAGTCACGTTCGGATTGAGTGTGGATTGATCATTATAAAGTTCGTTGAACGAACCTTTCTAATTAACCATATAAACTTTGCGAAATTACTAACAATGCTACTTAAAATAAGTACCGTTATTCAAAGTTGTTCGTGTTATAACTTAAAGTAATCTTTACATTGTGCCTCATATAGCTTGATCAAGATCATTTAAAAGCAACACATACAACAGTAAATTTCAAAATATAAAAATTTGTAACATATTTATGAAAAAGTTCTGCTACTAATATGTATCAGATAACAGTTTTTAACCATATAAAACATAAGAGTTTATTGTGTATGCATAATACTAAGAAGGAGTTAATCCCCATGTATAGGAAACTACTGTCATTCATGCTATCGATTGCATTCACCTTGTCGACGGGTTCAGCGGTGCTAGCAGATGATGGCACTAAAACACTTAAATCCATGTCAAGGAATACCAGTCTAACTGTATTGCCAGAAGATGTGGGCGTGCCAACCGCAGAAGCGGAGCATGCTTTCACCGACATGATGAAATTTTATGTGCCTGCTCAACAGGCAAGTGGCGTGATTGAACCTGTAGCATACAACGATGCTGATGCTAATCTGGTTGAAACCCTGCCTGTTGCCAAGCCGTTGGTCAGTGTTTTCATTAATGGACCAGCTCTTGGTGTAGAAGGAACAGCTTTCGCCCACAGTTTTATGGATGCCTTTGCTGCGGTCAGTCTGGATGATGGTGAAACCTGGAAGACAACCAACCTGTCAGAATCAGCCGATCAAAGCTCCTTTGAACTTGGGCAGGCGTCATCGGGAAGCGGCGCCGGAAGTACCAGTGCACTTGTAAGCTCAAGTACCTCCAACGTTTCGAATAGTAGTAGACCTGGCGGTTTTTTGAGCTGGTTACTCGCCCTGGCAAGAGATGACGATCGCGATAGAGACGATCGACGCGATGATCATGATGATGACAATAACGGGGTTTTGCAGATTGAAGAAGCCGAGTGGAATGAAAGAAATAGAAACCTGGGTGTAGTGGGCGTCGAAGGTGATGGTGCCGATTCAAGGGCAAGGGTGACCCTGATTAATGCAGTTACTCAGGATGAACTTGCGAGTACACGCGCCGATCGAAGAGGTCGCTTTGATTTTGATGTCAGAATCAGGTTAAGGAGAGACGAATTACCTCCCTGTTCTGTTGCCGCTGTCTCGAATGGGGTAACCAGTGCCCTGTTTCGTGTCGTCGATGAAGATGGCAAGACCCTGGAGCAGTGTGTGGGTGATCCCGGCTATGATCTGACCAATTATCCCGGTGGTGTACACAATGTTGTTATGGCAACGCAGGGTAATAAAGTCCTGGTTGCCTGGCCAAGTCGTTATTGTCAGCAAGGTAAACCTGCCTATGCTCTTGGTAATGATTTAACCCGTCGTGATGCGATTGTTAATTTTATCCAGACCGGTACGGCAGCGGATGATAATAATGTAACTCCATTGTCCGGTTTCAATCTGGATGATGATCTTTACCTGGTGGATGCTTTCGGGGTTGCCGGTTCACAGGGCTCCATCGATTTTGCTGATGAAGAATATCCACAGGCTGGCGAAGTACCCTATGGCTGTGTATGGACGGCACGTGGTGTGTTGTTAGCCGGTGATGATCCAAGAACGACAGATACAACCGAATCTTCGCATATGGTCTGGACCAAGGCCGAACGCCTGACCTCCGGTCGTCGTGATCCTTATCGTCTTGAAGTACATGGCGTCAAAGGTGCGGGTTTCGTCTTGACCTGGCAGGAGGATCCTGAAGGTTTACGTCCAGGTCAGGGTGAAGGTCCAGGTGAGGGCTGGAGTGGTGCGGTCGCACACAGCCAGACCGATGTATGGTACTCCTTCATTAACTGGCAATACTTTGATTATGTTGATAACGGTGAAGGTGCACCTATCAATATCGCCAGTCATGATCTAACCACCACGGGTCGACCTCAGGTGTTTGTACCCATGGCGATTCCCATGCGCCTGACCAACAATGCCAAATGTAATACCGATGGCACCGAAGTCACTGACCCGGATATGTACTGTAACTATGGAACAGGTGATACCACTGATGGTGTGGCGGATGCCGCTGACTTTGGTCTGAAAGATCAGTGTGCCGACACGGTAGAAATTCCGACCGGGCCGAATGATACACCGACTCCGATATGTGTCAGTGAAGATGGGCTGCCCAATGTGGCCAATACCGCTTCAACACGCCCTCGTGCTGAGCTAAAAGGCTATGACTCAAATAATGACGGTATTATTGATAAAGCCTGGGTCATCGTGGCCAGTGAAGAGTCCAAAGGCCTGGGGCGTTTCTTCTTCTTACCGGATGGGACCCCCTGTGAAGAAGGAAGCTCCGATGATTGTCAGGAAGACATCGGTAAGAACCAGTGGTACTTCAGTTTTGATATGGGGTCACCGGATACTTCCGCAGATTTAAGTGATACCGGACTGGTTCGCAACCTGGTCAGCCAGGGTAATATGCTCAACCAGCCAGAGATCGACTGGCGGACCGGTGAGTTTTATCCAGTAATGAATACCCTCGATATGTGGGACTTCGATGCGTATAACTTCGATATCTACAATACCGAGATTGCCCGTCGTTCCAGTCTGTTGGTGCAGGACATTGCCAAAGCGGGTGCCAGTGGATTGTTAGCTCTGCCATCCTGGAAGCAGGGACCGATGCGTCAGGGTGGTCCGGCTGATACTATGTTTCGTCGCATTGTTGATCAGGGTACATCCGTGAATCCCTATGCGTTTACCAACATGGTCTGTGAATATCCAGATGGGTCTTCGGGTTGGGTGTTAACGGATGGTTCGAATCC
>JASFLL010000080.1:0-6362 GCA_050118115.1 Thioalkalispiraceae bacterium | reverse complement strand
TTCCTTGTTGCTGCATAGTGTAAATCTTTAATTCGATTACAAAACACATAACGAATATACTGAAAGCGTGCATAATATTTGAACACATCACACTCACAGTGTTCCCTTCATCCAGTACCATCCAGTCGAACTTATTCTGAATAACGGCATGAAATCAGTCTAAGTTATTGGAGGCGTTTGCGTTATGCTAACAATATATATAGCGGTAATTACAAAATTTTACTTGAATAATCCCGTTAATTTGTCCAGAAATTAATCAGTTAGACTGGCCATGCTTACTCCAGCTTCAATATCATCAAAAGCCGTATAAAAGTGAGGAGAAAAACGTATTCCGCCACCGCGAGGTGCGCATATAACATTATTTTTCATCAGTTTTTGATAAAGCACGGTGCTATCAATCAGGTTATTGTTGAAGGTGACAATACCTGCAAGTCGGTGGGAATCGGAGTTTGTAATCAGGGTTAAATGTTCATATTGTTTCAAGCACTCCACTATGTGCTGACTGCGCTTTAATAGCTCTGTTTCGATTGTTTCGAGACCAATTTCCAGCAAAATCGATAAACTGGCATTAGCCGCATGGATACCCAGCATATTCGGACTGCCGCATTCGAATCGTCGCGCCGTATCAGTGATTTGCCAGTCATTGCTTGTATAATTAGTCATATCGTTGAGCATATGCCAACCATATTCATGTAGTTTCAAGCGGTTTCTGATTTCACTACGGCAATAAAATAATGCGACACCTTCTGGTCCCAGCATCCATTTATGTGTGTCCGCCATGACAAAGTCTGCATGAACTGACGTTACATCAAAAGGTAAGGCACCAATGCTTTGGATGGCATCTACACAAAACAAGATATGCTTGCGATGACAGGCTTCGCCGAGAGTCTGGAGATCCATTTTCAGGCCTGATGCATATTGTACAGAACTTATCGACAGTAACTTTGTTTGTTTATCTATTGCAGCTATCAGCGCATCTTCTGGCGTTTTATCGCTAAATAAATCAACTTCACGAACTTCAACGCCTTTATTTTCAAGAGAACGCCAGACAATGGAATTGGAAGGGAATTCCTGATCACTAATAATGATGTTGTCGCCTTCTGCCCATTCAAGACCATAAGCAACGAAGGAGAGCGCTTCTGAGGTGTTTTTTACTATCGCAATATCATCGATAGATGGAGCATTTATTAGACGAGTAAATTTTTTACGCAGGCTGGTTTCGACTTCTAGCCAGTCGAGATAGCCTTTGGCTCCTTGTACTTTATTCTCATGGGCAAAAGCGATTACAGCATCTTCTGTGCGTTTGGGCCAGGGAGCAACTGCAGCATGATTTAAATAAATCAGCCCGTCTTGCAGCGGAAACTCTGTACTGAGCAACGTTTCGAGATTCATTTATTATCACCTGTTTTAAATTATTAAATGTGTTTAGCGCTGTATGCGAATTACATACTAACTTTTTTCTAGCAAGCAGTGAAAACTGGGTGCACTAAATTAGCGCATAAACATCTTCTGGAACAAATTCACGTGAACATTCATAGTGCTGAAAATCTGATTTTTCGAAAAATATTGCATTGTAATCATGCAGTCATTTCCTGGGGTTGCACACAACTAGTGCGTCCAGCTCTACTCCCTGTCGTGCATGATTTCATGCGGAATTAATATTATCCATATAAATCAGAGATTTACAAGATTATTCAGGGTTTGCTAATAAATGGCACAGTGATTGCTCTAACAGATCCAAGTTTATCCCGTAGTTCCTTGGAGCAGGTTATATGAAAGAACGTTTAGTGGTGATTGGTAATGGTATGGCAGGAATGCGTACCGTAGAAGAATTAATCAAACTGGCCCCGGATGTATATGAGATCACGGTATTCGGGGAAGAACCATACGGTAATTACAACCGCATCATGCTGTCACCTGTTCTGGCGGGGGAAAAAACTATAGATGAAATCATGCTCAATGATTTGCAATGGTACGAAGACAACCAAATCACTTTGTTGAAAGGCAAAAAAGCAATCGACATTGATCGTAAGAGTCGAAATGTCATTGCGGATGATGGTACCAGGGTGGCATACGACCGCCTGCTCATTGCCACGGGTTCTTCACCTTTCATTATTCCTGTGCCCGGTCATGATCTACCTGGTGTTGTGGCATTTCGTGATATTGCGGATGTGGATACGATGCTTGAAGCATCGGACCATTATCAAAATGCAGTGGTTATTGGTGGAGGTTTACTAGGCCTGGAGGCCGCCAATGGGCTTATGCAACAAGGCATGAACGTTAAAGTGGTCCACATCATGGATACGTTGATGGAACGGCAACTTGATGTGCCCGCTGCCAGGATGTTGCGCGCGAGCCTGGAAAAACGTGGCATGGAATTTCTGATGGGTGCTGAAACAGCTTCCATTGAAGGACGGGAAAGAGTTGAAAAGGTATATTTCAAAGATGGCGGCTCAGTTGCAGCAGATATTGTTGTCATGGCAGTGGGGATCCGTCCAAACATCGAGTTAGCCAGAAAAGTTGGTATTCATTGTGAACGTGGCATCATCGTCAATGACACCATGCAGACTTTCGATCCCAGTGTGTATGCAGTCGGTGAATGTGTCCAGCATCGGGGACAGACCTATGGCCTGGTTGCACCGTTATTTGAAATGGCTAAGGTATGTGCTAACCATCTGGCCAAACATGGTATTGGCCGGTATGAAGGCTCGTTAACGTCCACAAAGCTCAAGGTAACCGGAATCGATTTATTCTCAGCTGGAGATTTCATTGGTGATGACTCAACTGAAGACCTGATCTTCCAGGATGCAGCGTCAGGTGTATATCGCAAACTGGTGGTTAAAGATAACAAGGTGAAGGGTACCGTCATGTACGGCGATACCATTGATGGCACCTGGTATTTTGATTTGATGCGCGATATGACGGATATTACAGATTTTCGCTCATCGATTCTTTTTGGTCAGGCCCACCTGGGAGACTCCGGCCACGGTGATGATAACCGTGTAGCCAGCATGTCGGATAGTGCAGAAATATGTGGTTGTAATGGTGTATGCAAAGGCGACATCGTAAAAGCTATTACGGATAAAAAATTATTTACCCTTGATGATGTTCGCGCTCATACAAAAGCTTCAAGTTCATGTGGTTCCTGTACTGGCCTGGTAGAGTCATTATTGGCACATACCGTTGGCGGTGACTATTCTGTTGCGCCTCACTCCAAACCACTATGCGCTTGCACAGATCATACTCATGATGAGGTTCGTTCAGTCATTCGTGATTATGGTTTTAAGAGTATTCGTGAAGTTCAGAACTTCATGGAATGGAAAACGCCGGATGGCTGTCCAAAATGCCGGACCGCGATGAACTATTACCTGGTTTGTCAATGGCCGGAAACCCACAGCGCCGATGATGCCCAATCACGATTTATTAATGAAAGAGCGCATGCAAACATTCAAAAAGACGGAACATTTTCTGTCATTCCTCGTATGTGGGGCGGTGGTACTACCCCTCAAGAATTACGCGCCATAGCTGATGTTGCCGAGAAATTTAATGTCAGGACAGTACATGTAACAGGTGGTCAACGCATCGCCTTATATGGATTAAAAAAAGATGAACTGCCTGTGATCTGGAAAGACCTTAATGAAGCAGGGATGGTTTCCGGACATGCCTATGGTAAAGCATTACGTACGGTAAAAACCTGTGTCGGTAAGGAATGGTGTCGCTTCGGCACACAGGATTCGACACACCTGGGAATTGAGCTTGAGAAAATGACCTGGGGATCGTGGATGCCACACAAGTTTAAGCTTGCCGTATCGGGCTGTCCGCGCAATTGCGCTGAAGCAACAATTAAAGATTTCGGTGTCGTCTGTGTTGATTCTGGCTATGAATTACATGTCGGTGGTAATGGTGGAATCAAGGTACGGGCAACCGATCTATTGTGCGCAGTGAACACTGAAGACGAAGTAATGGAATACTGTGCAGCCTTTATTCAATTGTACCGTGAAGAAGCTCATTACCTCGAACGTACTGCTCCCTGGATAGAGCGAGTCGGCCTGACGCATATCAAGCAAAACATCGTTGATGATAGTGATAAACGGCTGGCACTCGCCAAACGGTTTCTTTATTCACAGAAATTCATGCAGGACGACCCCTGGGCAGCACGTGCCAAAGGAGAGGAAAAGCATGAATTTACTCCTATCAAGAAAATTATTAATGAGCAGGCAGAGGCGGTAACAGAATGAATGAGTGGATTGAAATTGGTGTTTTAAATGATATTCCGCAACTTGGTGCTCGCGTAGTAACTTCGGATTTCGGAAATATCGCGGTTTTCAGAACGGCAGAAGATAAGGTCTACGCCATTAAAGATGAGTGCCCACATAAACAGGGACCGCTATCCCAGGGGATAGTACATGGTGATCGTGTTGCCTGTCCGTTGCATGACTGGAAAATACATCTTGATACAGGATTAGCAGTTGCCCCTGATGAAGGATGTGCCGCGACTTACCCAGTCAAACTTGAAGGAGAGAAACTGTTTATCTCATTAACGCCAAAAACTGGATGTTCAAATAACTAAAAAGGTTGCCGTCAATGCTGTTCGGGCGTAAGAGTAAGAATCCTGTAAAAATCGTAGACAAGGGTGTGGTTGACTGGAAGTACGCAACTTGCGGTTACTGTTCCACCGGTTGCTCGATAGAAGTTGGCATAAACCAGGCGGGTAAGCCTGTTGCCTCGCGCGGTGTGGCAGATGCCGATGTTAACCGAGGCAAACTGTGCTTAAAAGGCATCTTTGAACACGAATTATTTGATTCGGCCGGAAGGGGTTTGCAACCCAAGATCCGTGAACACTGGCATCAACCCTGGCAAATTACCGACTGGGATACGGCGCTGGATAAAACGGCCGCAGAGATTAGGCGTATCCAGAACAAATACGGGCGTGATTCCGTTGCAATTATCTCAACCGGACAAATGCTAACCGAAGAGTTTTACACGCTGGGTAAGCTTACTCGTGGACTGATTGGAACCAATAATTATGACGGCAATACAACCCTGTGTATGGCCTCGGCGGTATCCGGCTACAAACGTTCATTTGGTTCTGATGGTCCCCCGGGTTGCTATGAAGATTTCGATCACACTGACTGCCTGATTGCCTGGGGTTCAAACCTCCCTGAACAACATCCCATCATCTACTGGCGTATGAAAGAAGCCCAGGAGAAAAAGGGATTCACCCTGATTGTTGTAGACCCACGGGTGACCATGCTGGCCCAAAACGCCCATATGCATCTGCCAGTAACCCCCGGTACCGATGTTGTGCTCATGAATGCACTGATGCATGTCATATTAGACGAGGGCCTCGAAGATAAGGAATATATTGAAAAGAATACAACAGGAATAGAAGCACTGCGTGCAGAAGTCGCCAAATATGATCCGGTGACCGCGGCCAGGATTTGTGGCATCGACGAAGATACGATTCGCCACGTGGCTCGTCTGTTTGCCAGGTCGAAAGCAGCCATGCAAATCTGGACCATGGGTATCAACCAGTCTACCCATGGATCTGATGGTGTGGTTGGTATCAACAACCTGGCATTGATCACTGGTAATATTGGCAAACCAGGCGGTACCAGTCTTTCGATTACCGGGCAATGTAATGCCATGGGGACGCGTGAGTGGTCTTCCTGTTCCGGCCTGCCCAATTACCGATTGCTTGAAGTGCCTGAACACCGTGAAGAAATCGCAAAATTCTGGAATATCGATCCGGAATTCTTTCCGAAAAAACGTGGCATGTTTCAGACTGATATTTATCATGCTATCGAGTCGGGACAAATAAAGGGCCTCTGGTTAATTGCAACCAATCCACTGACCTCACTTCCCAATAGTGCGAGAGTACGCAGGGCTATGGAGAACCTCGAATTTTGTGCAGTCCAGGACTGTTATGAAGATACGGAAAGTGCCCAGTATGCTCATGTCTACTTACCGGCAGGGACCTGGGCTGAAAAAGAAGGGGTCATGACCAATACAGAACGACGCATCAATCTGGTCAAGCCCATTTCAAAACCACCTGGCCAGGCCAGAGCTGATCTGTGGATCTTTAATCGCATGGCTGAACGTTTTAATCTAAATGGCAATGTAAGATTCCCGGAACAGGCGTCCGATATCTTTCTGGAAATGGCCGAACTATCGAAAGGTAGATTGGCTGATATTAGCGGCCTGGATCACGATCTACTTGAAAAACAACGTGGCGTACAGTGGCCATTTACGCAGGAGCAAAAACAAAAGGGAGAAATTCCTCCCAGTGGTGGTAAACGGCTTTACACCGAAGATATGTCTTTCTGTTATCCGGATGGCAAGGCCAAACTGATCCCTCTGCC
>JASFLL010000079.1:0-6367 GCA_050118115.1 Thioalkalispiraceae bacterium | reverse complement strand
GAAACATTAAGGATAATCTTTTTATCGTCTATTTGAACATATCTGACTGATTTCTCATCCCCGGATACTTCTGATGGACTAATATTTGTATCGTGTGGTAATGCTTTCTTGAGAATCCATAATTTATACTTTAATGGAATCATCCTACGTCCAGAATTATAAGTTTACCAACTGACTTAATTTCCCCATCCGCCTTGTTTTACCGTATCTCGTGCGATACGTATTGCTCTCATACACGTCTTCACCATAAGCACTATTTTTTAGCATACCTTTCGTACCGGGTCGACGAATAGCATAGTAGCGAAATTTGACGTGCTGGACGGCCGTTGTGGTAAACGCTGTCTCTGTAACAAAACCTGTCGACTATGTTGCTGCCCTACCAGCTCACCGCAGCCTGTTTAAGCCAGGCCGGATCATCCACCACGTGGGGATTATATTGGGGGGATTGCGGATCCAGCTCCGGCTCGATGTCCAGGTTGTGACGATGCCCGGCCTTGCGCATTTCAATCGCCCACTCGTGGCGTAATACCGCCAGTTTCTGATAGGTGCTGGTCTCATCCTGGTAGCCGCCAAATTCGGTGCGAATGATGGCATCCCATAATTGCGGCACCATGGGCAGGTTTTTATTTTTATCCATGTACTGGCATAAAAAACTCCACTGCATCTCGGCATCCTGGTAATTCAGCAAGGGCCCGATCTCCAGGTGAATGCCTTTACCAAATTTTTGGGTCTTCTCATCATAGGGATACATGTTGATGAAATGGCGCGGTGCGCCGAAGCGACCGGGACCGGTCGAGACAAAATAGGCCTCGAGTTCATCAAACTTCAAGGTGCGCGCCGGGGATAACAGCACGCGTGGCATGCGGATTTCACCCTTGGCGCGATCTACAATCACAAAAGGGCCGATGGGGGTGTTTTTTTCTTTGTAGAAAAAAAATATTCCTAGAAGGATCAAAATAATAGGAACAATAAACCAAGTCACATATGCCCAAGATTGATCGTAGATTGACATATAAAATACGTATATTCCTGCAAGCAAGTAGGCGAAACCTAATCCACCTAAAACCCACCCCAGCGCACCATATGTACTACTCATCTCCGCGCCGGTTAAAAACCGCATTTCATCCTCATCGGCGTACGATGCATACAATGCATCGGTGTAAAAGATATTTAAATCTTTCGGGATCGGGCCTTTATGGAATCGTTTTTGCTTTGGGTCTTTGTTACCAAACATATAATTAATAACTTATTTTCGTCGTCTAAACATCATTGTCGTGGCCGAACCAGGTGGTATCATCGCATTGCGGTTATAGTAGTGAAGTCCGGATTTTAATGTAATGATATCAGGGCCTTCGGCTTCGCCTGACTTTTTTCGCTTCGGCTCGGGTACGACAATCGTGTCATTCATTAAACTGGCCTCTTTACCCTCGGGATAAAACTTGGCCTGTACCAGGAACATATGCTGCTGCCCGGTTTTGCTGAGATCAAACAAGTAGTCCTGGCCAATCATCTGGCCATGTTGGTTATATAACATGTTCACGGTCAGGTGTCGCCGCGTTTTCATATGGAACCAGGAATAACCCAGTTTCTTTTCTTCGACTTCAAAATCAGAATTGAGCTGGATGGTGCCGGCGGCATCGGCCCAGTTTAGTTCCAGGTCGGCGCCGGGGCTGAACATGGGAAAACGGACTTGCATGCGTAAAATCGGATCATTAGCATTTCTTGGTATAAAGCGAATGGAAGGTCGAAACAGGCAATCAATCAGTTCGTTATACATGAGACCCGGGTGCATTTTCCAATATGCATGGTGTCCTTCAAATGGGTCTTCCCCCCACAGGCTATGCCGTATCCAGGTCTCCATGCGATCTTCGCTGAAGGCCCAGGCAATGATGGCCCCAGCGATCAACACACCAAAGGCGATCCAGCCCACCGGCCCGGTCCAGGCCGCGGTAGCTCCGGTAGTAATCAAACCATATACTGCTGCCCCTCCTGATATGGCCATGCCTACAGTCGACAAAAAGATCATACTGTCACCAATGGCCTTGCCTTCGTTGCCCGATTCAATCGAGACAACCATATCGTGTAAGCTGGAAGGGATACTGATAAGACTAGCCGCAAAGCCACCCCAGGCAGCGATCTTTGCAAACTTCAGTGTCTTCCAGGTCGCCTTTTCAGCGGCTTTCAACTCGGTAATGGCCTGGGCCTTACCAATTGATTTTGCATTCATGCGGACTTTTTCCGTCACCGCCTTCATAGCGATTTGGTCTTCACCGGCCACTGCATAACGGGCATACTCGGCCCATTGCGCAGATACTGCCGCAACATCTGCAACAGCAGACACAAAAGCTACGGTAGCTTGCTTGCAGTTTCTTTCAAATTCCACAACTCATACAAACTCACCAGGGTCAACAGGCCATAACGTCCGCTATTATTTTTGAGCCTGGTTACGTTAAGCCAGGAAGGCATGGGTGTTTTTTTCAGGACGTCCATGGCCCTGTCCCAGGTGCGAAATGCCTCACGGAGTTGTTTGCCGGCATCGGTGCGTAACTTAAACATCGCCTTTGCTTCCGCATCGATGTCCTGAACACGTTTTTCATAGTCCTGCATCATTTCCTGTGCAGAATTAAATACTGGCAACTCGTCACTTAAGGCAACAAACACCCGGACCTTTTGACCTTTCATCGCCTGTTCGGCTTCTGCCTCCGTTCGGGTAGTCATTTCCGAACGGCCGGCCCACTCTCCGGTGAAATGTCGTAAATCCTCTGTCCGAGTAAAACCAGCCGGTTTACCATTCACCTGCAACGCAATATCACGCGGTTGCTGTTTAGTGGCCTCGCCGCGCTTGCCCTCCTTTTCCATTTGTTCAATGCGCTCATGAATCTGTTTGATTCGCAGTGGCGCTGTTCCTTCTGGCGTTATCCCGGCATTGGCCGCATCGACAGGCAATTCTACCTGGGCAATGGGTTGTCTCGATAACACCAGGAGCCGCCCCAGAGGGATGGAGGCACTTTTCGCTTGTGCGCGTTTTGGGCCGGGAAACTTGTTCGTTGTGGCAGGACTGGATTTTGCTAAATTCGATTCGGCTTGCACTGTCGCCAAGTGTGATTTTTGGACCGCCAGTTCCTTTTGTGCCTCGTTTAACCGGCGCAAGGCCAGGTCCTCGTTTTTCTGATGATACTCGAGAGAGGCTTCGGCTTCTTTGAGCCGTTGTTGGGCCAGGGCAATTCTTTCATCACGATTGGCAACGTCAGGATAAGGACTTTTTAGATCCTGTATCGCCAAGCGCCGGCGGATGACTTCATGCTCGGCCCGTTGCCTTTCACTTTGCGCATTGTCATAAGAAGCTTGTCGTTCGTTAACGACTTTATTCGAGTGTTCAACATTCGCTCGTTGTTGTGTAACACGCTCATCAAAACTTTGTTTGGCTGCAGTCGCATTGTCACTGGCCTGGAAATGCGCCTCGGCCTTCTTTTTGTTCCCTGATTTAATGTACTCCGCCTTTGCCAGGTGGGAAGCAAATAGCAAGATGCTGTGCTTGAGTAATGCGATAACTGATTTTTCCACTTTGACAAAGTCATCCGGTTTAAAACGAATTTCATCCGGCGGGACGTGGTTTTTATCAAAGCTGACAATTTGCGTTCCGTCTCCGGTCTCTTTTGGAAAGAGATAGATATTCAGTGGGTGTGCTGGTTTATCTGGATGAATGCCCAAAAGACGTAATGCAAGATCATTACCTGCATCGTGTTCTCTTTCCTTCGCCATATCGGCCGGACTCGCATCCATATAATTGTCGAGTTGCTGTGGCAAGTCCGTTAAGTGTGGCAGGATGTCGTTCATGGTTTCATATTTTACGTAACAGTGGTTCGCTCCCAGCATTACCTGATCCTGCATGACAATGGTGAAATTGTAGGGGCTAGTCGTGTCATCCAGAAAATCAATCAGATCGGTGCGTGTCTTTTTGATTAGCTCACGCTGTTTGTGTCGCGGCTCCTCCAGTAAGGTATTTTTGATCTTTTTAAGATCAACTATTCCTTTCCAGTCATTCCATTTCTCAACCCCTTCTTCCGCTTTAGATTTATCTTTACCCTTCAGAGATGGATCAACTTTAGGTGGGTCCTGACTGAAAAAATAATGCTGCAAGACCATCGCACATTTAGAATAGGCCTGTTGCTGTTGCATCCTTTGCACACGCTCAACGTGAATCGCATATTTCACAGGATTCGCAAATGCAGTAAGCGGCTTATTTACCTCAGATTCGGAAATGGCGCCGGTGGCCTCTTTCACCAGCAACTCCATACCTGCCCAGGCAATCTGATGCGCCTTTGCCAGGTCACGCGCAATACCAACTGGATCTTTCAAAACCACTGCAGGGCTTTCTGTATCTGCAAACATGCCTAAATAGGACAATCGATTTTGTAACGCTGCCTCGGCCACTGGCATTAAAAAACTGGTGTTTGGATCTAATTTTTGTTTCTGTCGATAGGGGCCTAGATCGATCTTCTGCATCCGTTTATTACGGAGATCGTCACTAGGGGAAATGAGATCGACATGTTTTTGAAGTTCACTGATATAGCGCCGATCTTTTTCATTCATTCCCCCTAGCCGTTTAATATAGGCCCAACTCCACTGCACTTCGGAATAGCAAATCTGTATTTCATTCGGCTTGCTTGCTTTTGTATCCTGGTATGGCACATAGATACTAAAATCACATTTCACATTTGCCGGACGTACATCCTTACCCTGAAATTGAGTTAAGTTCACCTCGCGTAACTTACCCATCGTATTCATGACGGCAAATTCACGCCAAAGATATTTATTTTTAAACACGTAAATAAACCCAGTGCGACATGCCGCATAATCTTCTTTATCTGCTGTTGGTTTATAACTTGCGTAACGAACAGGAAAGATCGGCGTCATAATAGGGTAACCGATTGGCTCTTTGACATCGCGCTTGTGGGTGGGTAATTTTTCTACCAGCGGTACCACATACTGCCCACTTTGACGTATCGTTTCTGGTAATGCCGCAAGTGCTTTTTCTGTTTGATAATCTGCCTTCTGATCAATATAGATAAGATTAAGTCGCTTGGGACCAAATGGAATATTCTGAACTTCGTGGCGACCAACAGGGATGGGTGCATCCGCTTGCACAGTTTGCGCACCAGCTTCCAGTTGTTTTGTTGCCAATACACCTGCATGGCTCATGAATCATCCTCCTCAACTGAAAACTGTCCCATACTGATGGAGTCATGCTTCCCATCAACGGTCACGGTGATGGCATCTGGGTGCGTTTCTTCCAAACTCCCCGCCCCCTTCGGGCTCAACGACGGCGGTTGTCCTGCACCGGGTTGTTGTAGTGGTGCTGGAGGGGTATTGCGATTATTGGATATCATCAAATCATTCTGACGTGTGGCAGGCTTGCCTTCGAAAAAGACATTGGCTGACCAGGTGATAAACTCGGCCTTTTGCTTGATGGTACCCGAACTCACGCCGCCGCAGGAGCCAGGTTCATCGCCACTGCTGACGGCAAAGATGGAGTCTTTATTACAGGCGGGATTGCCGTTGACGATCACGCTGCCTGCCGTCTTGGCTGAGTTGGATGATGTCGCGATATTGGTATAGTTACGCGGACGACACTTACCAGGCGTCTTGCAGACATCGGATGTCTTCAACACACCACTTGAACCGGCATGAACAGCTGTTCTTCCATTTATAACAACATTTCCCATACCATGTATCCTCAGCTACTACTATGCTACATCATTCAGAATTTGTTCAATCTGCTTACCGTTGGTCGGGTGCTTAATATATATTGCCCCACGAAATGGCGTTTCGCCTGACTCGAGTACCATGACACGCTTACATACAGGATGTGAAAAATCAAAACGTGCAACGGCTAAAATAATTGAAACAGGAAGACTGGCTAATCCGATATCGCCCACAGTTAAATTAAGATCGAGTTTCTCAGGGATGGCCGGGGGTTCCGGATCAATAGTATCAACCTCACCGAGGCGTAACGCCGTCATCTCCTGTTCACTAGCCTGATAGGGCCAAAGTGAGTTTTCGGTTTGATACCACTCGATCCTGTCAGTCTGCTCAGTACCGAGCGCCAGTACCAGACTGCTCAATCGTTCCTTAGTGATACCACAGCACGCTAACAAAGAGCTCATGGCCTGCCCCAAACCATTTAAACGCTGTTGATCGGGCTTACCGTGATTCGGTTCTGCCTGTACGGACAGGCCTTTTAACCAGGCATAGGGTAGCTCATCTGTGTGACGGACTACATCCTGGTATTCGAGCACAATAAAACCAGCAGCCTCACCCGGAATAACACCATCTGATGTTTCGGTAGTCTGGATTCGAAACTGGC
>JASFLL010000078.1:0-6428 GCA_050118115.1 Thioalkalispiraceae bacterium | reverse complement strand
TCAATCCGCCTGTCGCATGTTTTTTGTGGAGTTGCGCATCCTGGACATACAACATGATCGACTGCAGGGCGGCGATGCTTAGCAGGCTGTAAGCCACCAGGGATGTAACGATGTGGATATCCAGCATAAAAGTAAAGTTATGCGAAAACAGCGAGACCTTGTCGCTCACGAGTCGCAGCAGGACGGCAATCGCCGCGATGGGTAAAACGCCAATGGCCAGGTTTTCTATGGGTTCCTGCCAGGCAAAACTGACCAGCATGACGGCAATCACCCAGGCAATGAGGGAAAAGACGCTGTAAAAGCTGATGTCCAGTGCATGCCCGGCATAGAGATTGTTGTAGAGCAAATAGGCATGCATCAACAGGACAATACTGGCAAAGCTTAATAAGCTTAGTTTGCTTAAGCCTTTACCACCGCTCACCAGTCGGTAGCTAAACAGGACGGTTAGCAAAAAATAGAGAATGATAACGGCGGTCGCCAGTAACTTTAACAGCATGCCGGCTATTGTGGCTTAACTTGCTGTTTTTAAAAAGGGCTTATTCGTGGATCAGGTATCCCTTTTGCTAAAAAATTTTAAGCTGGCAGTTATTATGGCCGATGAGTAAGCAAATTAGCGCAGTAAAGAGCTATTCGTGGTTGATGGACAGGACCAAATAGAGTGCCAAAATGACTGTTAATCATACTCAAGAGTTTGTTACGACTATTCAGATAGCTTGTGACCATGGACGCATTCTGATTTACTCAGAATATGGCATTATTTGTTGATTTGAAGTGGTGCATTTTTAGGCACGGAAATACATATCGAGATGGAAATAAGAATACTAGGATGTAGTGGTGGCGTGGGTGTCGACCTGCGTACCACGACTTTATTGATTGACCAGGATATCCTGATTGATGCGGGTACCGGTGTGGGCGATCTGACCATGGAAGAAATGCTGAACATCCGGCATATCTTTCTAACGCATTCCCATCTGGATCACATTGCCTGTATCCCCCTGCTGGTTGATACGATTTTTGATCGCATCGAACACCCCATTACGATTCATGCTCAGGCGGTAACCATTGAGGCGTTAAGAAAGCATATCTTCAACGGGGTTATCTGGCCTGATTTTTCACAACTGCCTAATGCACAAAACCCGGTCATGTCCTTCGAGGTGATGAGCCCGGGGCAGCTGTGCAGCATCCGTGACCGTCACCTGCAGATGATTGGCGTTAATCATATTGTGCCGGGTGTGGGTTACCGGGTTGAGAATGCCAGTGGTGTGTTCGCGTTCAGCGGGGATACCACCACCAATGATTCTTTCTGGGAAGGCCTCAATCAGCAGGAGAAACTGGACGTCCTGATCGTTGAGACAGCCTTTACCAATGCCGACATCGATCTCTGTCGCCGTGCCGGCCATTACTGTGCGGACCTGCTGGCTGAAGACCTGTCCAAACTTCGGCATAAACCAAGAGTCTATATCAGTCATAACAAGCCCGGTTCAGAGCAACAGATCCTGGCGGAGTGTGAACAGGCCATTAAGACCCATGAAATCCATTCCCTGTCTGGTGGCGTCAAACTCAATTTCTCCTGAGCGGGTTAATCCACACAGCGACTTAGTCGCAGAGCATATCTGGGTTATACTCACCCTCCTTATGATGAATTCTGTAGTAACGCACAATGTTTGATGGATTAACCGACCGACTGGGCCAGACGGTTCGCAACCTGCGCGGTGTTGGCCGACTCACCGAAGACAATATAAAAGATACTCTGCGTGAAGTCCGTATGGCCTTACTGGAGGCGGATGTGGCTTTACCGGTGGTGAAGCAGTTTATCGATGACGTCCGTGAAAAGGCCGTCGGTGAAACGGTTCTCAAGAGCCTGAGTCCAGGCCAGGCCTTTGTGAAGGTGGTCAACGATGAGCTGACCCACCTGATGGGCGATGCCAATGACAGCCTGGACCTGACCACAACTCCGCCCGCTGTGATTCTCATGGCTGGCCTGCAGGGTGCGGGTAAAACCACGACCGTGGGCAAGCTGGCCAACTGGCTACAGAAGAAACAGAAAAAATCCGTGATGGTCGTCAGCTGTGATGTTTATCGTCCGGCGGCGATCGAACAACTCAGGACCGTGGCCGAACAGGTTGGGGCCAGTTTCTTTCCCAGTGACATCAAACAAAAACCTGAAAAGATTGCCAGGGCGGCTTACAAGGAAGCCAGGGTCAAACACCAGGATGTGCTGATTATCGATACTGCAGGTCGCCTGCATATCGATGCCGAGATGATGGATGAGATCAAGCAACTGCATGCCAGCGTCAACCCGGTGGAAACCCTGTTTGTTGTCGACAGCATGACGGGTCAGGATGCCGCCAATACCGCCAAGGCCTTTGGCGATGCGCTACCGTTGACCGGGGTGATCCTGACCAAGACCGACGGTGATGCCCGCGGCGGTGCTGCACTTTCGGTACGCGCCATTACCGGTAAGCCAATTAAATTCCTGGGTGTGGGTGAAAAAAGTGATGCGCTTGAGCCTTTCCATCCAGACCGGATTGCCTCGCGCATTCTCGGTATGGGTGACGTGGTCAGCCTGGTGGAAGAGGTCCAGGAGAAGATCGACGTCGAAAAGGCAGAGAAGCTGGCCAAAAAATTCAAAAAGGGCAAGGGGTTTGACCTGGAGGATTTTCGCGATCAATTTGCCCAGGTTAAAAAGCTGGGCGGCATGGCCGGTTTGATGGACAAGCTTCCCGGTATGGGAGGGGTGCCCCAGCAGGCCATGGATCAGGTCAATGACAAGCATATAGCCCGTCTTGAGGCGATCATCAATTCCATGACACCCAAGGAACGCCGTTTCCCCGATGTCATCAACGGTTCGCGCAAACGGCGGATAGCCATGGGGTCCGGTACCCAGATTCAGGACGTCAACCGCCTGCTCAAGCAGTTCAAGCAGATGCAGAAGATGATGAAGAAAATGAAAAAGGGCGGTATGGCCAAGATGATGAAGCAGTTCAAGGGTGGAATGCCGCCCGGTGGGATGCCCCCCGGAGGAATGCCGCCGGGTTTTTAGCGGGATTTTCACCCCTGGAGACCCCGGAACGCTTCACTTTTTCCCAAATTAACGTACAATGCGCCCCTTTCCCGAGACTCGTTGCTGTGGCTCGGAGGGGTCAGGCCAGTGGTTGGCCGGGCACAGATAAAACAAGCACAGAGAGTAAATTATGGTAACTATTCGATTAGCACGTGGTGGGGCCAAGAAAAAGCCTTTCTATAGTATTGTTGTCACTGACAGCCGTCGCCGTCGCGACAGTGGGTATATTGAGCGCGTGGGTTATTTCAACCCAATGGCCAAGGGCCAGGAAGTCCGCCTGAACGTGGATAAAGATCGCGTTGAGTACTGGTTAAGCCAGGGCGCCAAGACTTCTGAGCGTGTTGAAAAGCTGTTGAAAGAGGCAGCCTAAGCTCCAGCCTCGTTTTCAAGATGGATTCAAACCCCAGTCACCCCGTGATCATCGGTACCGTGGCTGGGGTTTTCGGTATCAAGGGCTGGCTAAAAATCCGCTCTGAGACAGACCCTCCCAGCAATATCCTGCAGTATTCCCCCTGGTTTTTACATAAAAATGGTCAATGGCTCCGTTATGATGTCGAGCAGGGCCAGCGTCATAACAAGGGATTAATAGCACATCTGCAAGGCTGTGATGATCGAGATCTGGCGGCCAGCCTGGTTGGTTATGAAATTGCGGTGGATCGCTCTCAATTACCGGAAACCGCTGAAGGCGAATATTACTGGTCCGATCTGATTGGCCTGAACGTTGTGAACCGACAGGGACGTGAACTTGGTAAAATCAAGGACTTGATGCAAACGGGGGCCAATGATGTGCTCATCGTTCAAAATGGTGAAAATGAGGTATTGATACCTTATGTCATGGGCCACTATATTGATACAGTGGATCTCAGTCAGGGCCGCATGGTGGTCGACTGGGAATGGGATCTGGTAGAGGATTCAGATTAAAGTTCGGTGCTTTAAGTTGTAATGAAGGTTTAATGGTATGCAGATAGATGTGGTCACGCTTTTTCCGGAGATGTTCAAGGTCCTCACCGATTATGGGGTGACCGGTCGGGCCATTAACCGCGGCATCGTGGAACTTTGCTTCTGGAATCCTCGTGATTATAGTGAGGACAGCCACAAGACAGTCGATGACCGTCCCTATGGGGGTGGGCCCGGCATGGTCCTGATGATGAAACCTTTGCGTGAAGCCATTCGCCGTGCCCGTAATAGTACCGAGAAACCGGCGCGGGTGATTTATCTCTCTCCGCAGGGCCGCAAGCTGGATCAGAAAGGCATGAAGGAGCTGGCCAACCATGAGCGGGTTGTGCTGGTCTGTGGTCGCTATGAGGGGGTGGATGAGCGCCTGATTAGTGCCGAAGTCGATGAAGAGTGGTCTATTGGCGACTATGTATTAAGTGGTGGCGAACTGGCTGCGATGGTCTGCATTGACGGGATGACGCGTTTGTTACCCGATGCCCTGGGCCATGAACTCTCAGCCGAACAGGATTCCTTTGTGGCGGGGCTGCTGGATCACCCCCATTACACCCGTCCCGAGGAAATCGATGGTCTGTCCGTCCCGGATGTGCTGATGAGCGGGGATCATGCCGCCATAAATCGCTGGCGGGAAAAGCAGTCCCTGGGCCGGACCTGGTTACGGCGTCCGGATTTGCTGGAGAAACTGAATTTAAATGCCGAGCAGCAACGGCTGCTGGATGAATTTATCCGTGAATATGAGGTATCAGGCCTCTAGAAAAGCTTCGGGCGGCGTTAAGCTGGGTTGGGAAATGGACTCAAAATGCTCATTTACGCACTTGTAAACTCCGCTTTTTCGCCATTTTCTGCCTTGCCTGGCAACCAGCGGAGGCTTTTCTAGCCATAAATTGTTTAAAATAGTATAGAAAGTCGCGAGATCCGTTGGCTTGAGCGGGTTTGGCATGTATAATTCCGCGCCTTATGAATTGAGGGTTTTACCGTGAGCAACATCATAGAGCAGTTAGAAGCAGAACAAATGTCCCGCGAAGTACCGGATTTTTCAGCCGGTGATACGGTTGTGGTCAAGGTGAAGGTAAAAGAAGGCAAGAATGAGCGCCTGCAGGCTTATGAAGGTGTGGTCATTGCCAAAAAGAATCGTGGTCTGCATTCTTCTTTCACCGTACGTAAAATTTCACATGGTGAGGGCGTTGAGCGTGTTTTCCAGACCTATAGCCCCACCATCGACTCTATCGACGTCAAGCGTCGTGGTAAGGTTCGTCGCGCCAAGTTGTACTTCCTGCGTGAGCGTCAGGGTAAATCGGCTCGCATCAAAGAGAAGCTTGCAACCCGGTCTTAATGACCTGCTTTTTCAAATTAAAAAACGGGCTACGGCCCGTTTTTTATTGCCCGACAAAAATGAATTTTTCTGCAGCATGTGAGATTCAGCAGATGAGCGTCACTGACTTTAAATAGTGTACACTCTGCAGATAAAGATATAAGCAGATTTCCCTTATGCATATTTATAAATATAAACTGCAATTCATTTTCTTTACTGCGCTGCTGTTTGTGTTGCTGACCCATGTCAAGGTGGCGACAGCTGTCAGCTTGTCTGAAATTCAACAGATCGCTAAAACCGGTGCAGTTGATCTGTCTGAACGTATTCTTGAACGCGAACAGCCGCAATTAAAGTCCAAACCTGAACAATGGATGTCCTGGGAAAAACAACGCATATCCTTTTATCAGTTGAGAAAACACTGGCAACAGATTGTTGATCGCCTGCAGACCTTACCCGATTTTGTCGATGCGGATTTTATCTTCTGGGCAAAAACCCAGCGAGCGGTCGCCCTGATCAATTTACATGAGGGTGAACAGGCGCGCTATGAACTACGCGGATTGATCTGGCGTTTGAATGCTGACAAACGTGCAGGTGATTTGGTGACCCACTGGCGGCGATTGATTATCAAGTCCTACCTGACGGATGGACTGGCAGCTGATGCCTCTATGGCCAGTATTCGTCTGCAACAGGACCTGGTCGAACCTGATCCCCAATCTGCATATGAAGATACACTGGTACGTGCCCGCATTGCGATATTAAATAACCAGGCCAAAGAGGCAATTCAGTTATTGAAACCCCTGTCTGACAAAGCAGATGCTGCAACCTTGATGTTACTTGCGCAACTGCGTGGTCAGACTCGTTCTCCCAAACATGTAATGCAGGCGGCCTACCGCTATCTGGGAGACAAACAGATCGATAAGGAATTTAAGGTCAATCTCTGGGCTGTTATATCCGAGGCTGCACAACGGATGGGTCGGCGTGGCACCCGGGCAAACGCCCTGGAGCATATCCTTGCCAATCGGGAAAATTTAACGCTGGATGAATCCATTTTCAATGTGAATAGCGATTCACTCTGGAATGCCTATATTGATTATGCCG
>JASFLL010000077.1:0-6463 GCA_050118115.1 Thioalkalispiraceae bacterium | reverse complement strand
CCACGGATGCAGATGGCAATAGCCTGACCTACTCAATTGTTAGCCAACCGATTCACGGTACCTTGACACTGAACAACGCAAGCACGGGTGCCTTTACCTATGTACACGATAACACTGGCAACGTAGACAGTTTTACTTTCATGGCCAGTGACGGGGCGTTAAATTCCAATGTTGCGACGGTGACGATCGCCACCGCTGTGCCGGCAGTACCTGCTAGCGGTTTACAGGCAATTGCTGGTGATGAGCGCGTCACCCTTAACTGGGATATGGTACCCGGTGCAGATTCCTATACTGTTTACAGAGCGGGGTCTTCTGGTGTCGGCACAGGGGGCATGGCAACAGCCGGGGTTAAGCCGCCTTTTTATGATGATTCTGTCAGCAATGGCTCTACATATTACTATGTTGTCACCGCGGACAATGTAGCGGGTCATAGTGCTGCCTCTGCAGAGGTCTTCGCCAGCCCGGCAAATATTGCCCTGAATAGCTTAACGTTTAGCGACACCCGGCTAAGTGCATGTGTATCAGATGCAGCATCTGACTCTGCAGCGACGCTGGTGCATGAATTGACAACGCTTAGCTGTATTGATGAAACTGGCATTGACCTGACCGGGATCGAAGGCCTGAGTAGCCTGCAGTACCTGGATCTTAACAACGGTAACATTTCAGATGTAAGCGTCTTGTCGGCCCTGACTGGACTGAAAACCCTGGGTCTTTACGGCAATCATGTCACGGATGTGCGTCCCCTGGCTGGCCTGACTAACCTGACTACCCTGGATCTTGGTGGCAATCGTATTAATGGTGCAGTGAACGTAACAGGGCTGACCAACCTGACCAGCCTGACTCAATTATCGCTCACTTATAACAGCATTACTGACGTGAGCACACTCTCGAACCTGCCTAATCTGGTATACCTGGACCTTGGTGGAAATCATATCAGTGGTTCGGTGAGCAGTGTGACGGGGCTGACCAGCCTGACCGGTTTGACCAGCTTATATCTTTTTTACAATGACATCACAGACGTAAGTGCCTTGTCGAGTATAACTAATTTGGCAAAGCTAGACCTTTCCGGTAATGGTATCAATGGTTCTGTAAACAATGTGACAGGGCTGTCCAGTCTGGCTAGCCTAACCCATTTATTCGCGAACAATAACAACATCACGGATGTAACCGCCTTGTCGAGCATAAGTAACCTGACAACGCTGGACCTTGGCGGCAATCAGATTAGTGGTGCCGTGAATACTGTGACGGGCCTGACCAGTCTTAGTGGACTGACCACCCTTTTTCTAGCCAGTAACAACATCACGGATATAACCGCCTTGTCGAGCTTGATCAACCTGACAGCACTAGACCTTGGTAACAACAATATCAGCGGCCCAGTGAGTGGTATGACGGGGTTGACGGGTCTCGGTAATCTGACGTACCTGAAACTCAGCACCGATACTGCGGTTGCCAATGTCAACAGCATCACTGATGTGAGTGCTCTGTCCAGCCTGAGCAACTTGCAATACCTGTATCTTCAAAATAACACTATCGGTGGGGCGGGGGTCGGTCAGGTCGATGCGCTTACGGCCCTAACCAATGCCAGCGAAATCAAACTGGATGGCAATACGAATATGTCCTGTGGCGAGCTAAGTACACTCATCAGTAATTTACCTGGGTCAGTGGTCACACCTTCGGCATCTGCCGGAATTACCTGTACCAATCCTTAGTTTTCGTATAGATAGATGTGTCGGGGACTGATTTATGTGCTCATTGCTTAAACAATGAGCAACATTTCCCTGAATCAAGTATAATACCCGACCAAAATTACCCATCGAGTGACGATTAAGTCTACTATTGATTCTTGTGAAAGGGGGCAACTCGATGATCAATGTACTTCTTGCCGATGACCACGATTTAGTTCGCACCGGGATGCGGCGCCTGCTTGAGGATATTGATGATATCAATATTGTTGCTGAAGCAACAACCGGTGAAGAGGCGGTTACTCACTGTCGTGATCTGGGCGTGCATGTCATTTTGATGGATATCAACATGCCCGGTATGGGGGGTATTGAAGCCACGAAAAAAATTGTACAGCGCGATAACAACATCAAAGTGATTATCGTCACCATGAACGAAGATGAAGTGTTGGCGCAAAAGCTACTTAAGATCGGTGCCGCTGGTTATCTGACGAAAGGTTGCAAGATCAGCGAGATCGTTCATGCAATAAAAGAGGTGATGGCAAATCGTCGTTATCTTACCCCTGAAATCGCCCAACAACTGGCACTGGCCAGCACTAAAAGCGATGAAAATCAATCGCCGTTTCAGGAACTTTCGGAACGGGAATTACAGGTCATGATGATGGTGCTCGATGGTCGAAAAACCAATGAGATCTCTGACAGCCTGTGCCTGAGTCCAAAGACGGTAAGTACCTATCGGCATCGACTGTTTTCCAAGCTGAATATCCAGACCGATGTGGAATTAACACGACTGGCTATGAGTCATGGTATCATTGAAAAAAGTACTCAATCATTGCCAGATGTCTGAATGTCACAAACAACGTTTGATTTAAATTGTAAACAGTGCCCACGACTTGCTGATTTTCTTAAACAGGTCAAAAAAGATTACCCGGATTACCATGCACGCCCGGTACCACCTTTTGGGGTAGCGAACCCTAAATTGCTGATCGTAGGCCTGGCGCCCGGCATGCATGGCGCCAACGCGACGGGTCGACCGTTTACCGGTGATTATGCAGGTATACTGCTATATGAGACGCTCTATAAGTTTGGATTCAGTAATAAACCAGAATCTGTATCAGTCGACGATGGTTTAAAACTGAAGAAGTGTCGAATTACCAATGCAGTGAAATGTTTACCCCCAGCCAACAAACCTGTTGGTGCCGAGATTAAAACCTGCAATGCGTATCTTGCTGCAGAATTATCCGGCCTGAAAAAGGGCACATGTATCCTGGTGCTTGGCGGTATTGCCCATAGTGCTGTATTGAGCGCCTTGAATCTGAAGAAAAAAGAGTATCCCTTTGGGCATGCGTTGTTTTATAAGTTGCCCAATGGATTAAGGCTTTTTACCTCTTATCATTGTAGTCGTTATAACACCCAGACCAGGCGGTTAACTGAAGCATCATTTCATAAGGTTTTTAAAGATATTCAAAAAGCATTAAATTAACGCTATGAGTCCAGCAACGGAACATTCAGAAAAAATCCGGGAAATATTAAAAACACTTCCTCCCTTGCCGGGCGTATATCGAATGTTTAATGCCAGAAGTGAAATTATTTATGTTGGCAAGGCGATCAATCTCAAGAAAAGAGTTTCCAGTTATTTTCAGAAAAAACATCCAGATCCAAAGACAGCTTCTTTAGTCCGGCACATCGCTAATATCGAAACGATTGTCACACATACTGAAAGCGAGGCATTGCTACTTGAAAATAATTTAATTAAAGAGCATTTACCCCGTTACAATATTTTGTACCGTGACGATAAGAGTTACCCATATATCTATATCTCCACAGACCAGCAATTTCCGCGCCTGTCTTTTCATCGTGGAGCCAGAAAAGGCAAGGGCCGTTATTTCGGTCCGTATCTAAGCGCAGGTGCCGTCCGTGAGACGCTGGCACTAATGCAAAAAACATTCGCTGTGCGTCAATGCACGGACAGCTTTTATAAAAACCGTTCCAGACCCTGTTTGCAGTACCAGATAAAACGCTGTACCGCACCTTGCGTAGGACTGGTGGATGAAGAGACTTACGACAAAGAAGTCAGACATGTGATTATGTTTCTGGAAGGAAAGAACACGGAGCTAAATACAGAACTCGTCCAGCAGATGGAAGCTGCCGCAGAAAAACTGGATTTTGAAAAAGCTGCGCTTTTGCGTGACCAGATAACGAATCTTCGCAAAGTCCAGGAGAAGCAGTATATCAGTGAAGGTGACGGTAACTATGATGTGATTGCAGCAGCAACAAAATCCGGCCTCAGTTGTGTACAGCTGTTCACAATTCGTGATGGTCAGAATCTCGGTAATAAATCTTTTTTTCCAAAGAAAACAGAGGCGGAGAGCACTGCTGATTTAATTAACGCATTCCTGTCACAACACTATCTGCCCAAAGCCAATGCAGGTCCACAGAATATTCCGACAACAATATTAATATCTGAAAAAGTACCCGACATGGCGTTGTTGTCAGATTTACTTTCAAAACAGACTGGCAAGAAGGTATCGATAAAAACGAACGTCCGGGGTAGTCGCGCCAAATGGATTGCAATGGCCAGTCATAATGCCGAGTTAGCGCTCAATGCGCGCCTGGCCACTAAAACCAGCCTGCTTGCTCGCTTTGAGCGACTCAAGGATGTATTCAAGCTAGAAGATATTCCATCCAGGCTCGAATGCTTTGATATTAGTCATACGATGGGGGAGGCGACGGTTGCTTCATGTGTGGTATTTGGTCTGGAAGGGCCAATTAAATCCGACTATCGACGCTATAATATTGAGAACATTACGCCCGGTGATGACTATGCGGCGATGGAACAAGCGCTACTAAGACGCTACCGTAAAGTCACTGATGAATCAGGCAAGCTTCCGGATATTCTTTTTATTGATGGCGGAAAAGGGCAATTATCCCGTGCCCGGCAGGTATTCGATGAACTACAAATTGCCAATGTTTTATTAGTCGGGGTAGCAAAGGGACCAACCCGAAAGGCGGGTATGGAAACCCTGATCCTGTCAGGTTGCTTGTCCGATGAACAGACGGAGTTTATACTGCCAGCTGATTCAGCCGCACTCCATTTAATCCAGCAAATCCGGGATGAGGCTCACCGGTTTGCGATCAGCGGGCATCGGAATCGACGGAAAAAGAGGCGTGCAACATCGGTCCTGGAGGAAATCGAGGGCCTGGGACCCAAGCGACGCCAGACATTGTTAACACACTTCGGTGGTTTACAGGAAGTCTCCAAAGCGGGTGTTGATGATCTGGCAAGTGTACCGGGCATTAGTAAACAGCTGGCACGTAAAATTTACGAGAATTTTCATCCTGACAAATAAGCAAGAACAATGAAAGGCATACCTCTGACCATACCGAATCTGATTACGTTATTTCGGATTATTATTATTCCTGTATTTGTGCTCGCATTTATAATGCCGGACTACCACTATAAACCGATTATTCTCGTTTCATTATTTTTCCTTGCCGGGATCAGCGACTGGGTCGATGGATTCCTGGCAAGAATGCTAAAACAACAATCTGCTTTTGGTGCCTTTCTGGATCCAGTGGCAGATAAACTTATGGTAACAACAGCCATGGTATTACTGGTGGTTGAACACCCTGAACTGCTCATGATGTTTCCCGCCATCGTAATAATCGGCCGTGAGATTGCTATTTCAGCACTTCGGGAATGGATGGCCAATTTAGGGGCACAGACCAAGGTCAAGGTCAGTTTTATTGGCAAATTAAAAACCGCCAGCCAGTTACTCGCCATCGGATTTTTACTCTATAACCAGCCGATTGGGTCCTTCAATCCAACCCTGGTTGGTTACATCCTGCTCTATATCGCGACCATCCTGACCCTCTGGTCAATGATCGTGTATTTGCGCGCCTCCTGGTCGAGCCTGGTGGAGAGCTGAATTCTTATTAAAATGTCTGGTTACAAATTCTTGACACTTTCCGCGACCTGACTACAATACGCCTTCCACGCGGGAATAGCTCAGTTGGTAGAGCACAACCTTGCCAAGGTTGGGGTCGCGAGTTCGAGTCTCGTTTCCCGCTCCAGATTTCGGGGACAGATAGGCATCTGTCCCTTTATTGTTTAAAAAAGGGGGAAATACCTCTTCTGGCTGGGTGGCAGAGTGGCTATGCACCGGATTGCAAATCCGTGTACCTCGGTTCGACTCCGGGCCCAGCCTCCATTTCCCTGGCCCAGGTGGCGAAATTGGTAGACGCAAGGGACTTAAAATCCCTCGGTGGCGACACCGTGCCGGTTCGATTCCGGCCCTGGGCACCATAATTATTACCTGCTCTAATTTATCCATATATAACAACTAGTTACAGATACTCACAAGAAAATCACTGTAGACTCTGTGAAATTGCTGTATAATTAACCATCTTTGAAAAAATTCCTATTTAATCAATTTGTTAATATCGATACCTCAGCTAAATGAAGTATCATTAGAACAAGCAAATCTGGGCCAACTGTAAAACGTGTACTACGACTATTTCAATTTAAAGGAACACCCGTTTCGCCTGACGTGCGAAGCAAAGTTCTTTTATCTGGGGCCTGAACATACGCATGCCAATGCGATGATGGAGTTCGCGCTAATCAAACGACAGGGACTGATGTTGTTGACTGGCGAAGTTGGCACGGGCAAGACTATGCTGGTTCAACATTTTCTTTCGCGTATCGATGAAAATCACAAAATTGTTCGTCTGAACCAGACCCAGTTATCCCTGCTTGAATTCTTCCAGATGATTTTTATGGAGCT
>JASFLL010000076.1:0-6518 GCA_050118115.1 Thioalkalispiraceae bacterium | reverse complement strand
ATCCCGGCCTATGATCGTTATACACGAGGTACCACCCGGACCGCAGCCAAAACCACCCTTGAACGCGTGCGGGCACTGGTTGAGAATTATTATCTTAACAATAAAACTTATACCAACGACCTGACAAATCTTGGCTTTACGGCTAATCCAGTAGAAATCGAAAAAAGTGGTGAGGAGGTGCCCGGTGGATCGGCAACATCAGCGTACCAGATTGTCATTAACGCACCTGGGGTATTCTGTCCAAGCTGTTCATACGAAGTCGGTGCCATACCCTTAAATGGTCAAACCGCTGATACTGATTGCATGACATTATTTATTAACTCACGTAATCAAAAAGGGGCCACTGGGCCCAAAGGGAACAAGTGCTGGTAAATTTTCAATCAAATGTTTCGCCCGATGAGGCGAAACATTTCTTTAACCACCTTTTAATAATTTCTTAAAGGCACCCTCGTCCAGCATTTTTACACCAAGCTCCTCGGCCTTGGTGGCTTTTGAACCGGGATCCTCACCGACAACAACATAATCTGTATTTTTCGAAACGCTGCCCGTGACCTTGGCGCCCAACGCCTGCAGCGCCTGCTTGGCTTCATCACGTGACATATCGGATAAGGTGCCGGTCACCACAAACACCTGTCCTGCCAGCGGCTGTGGTTTGTCTACATCAACCTGTACATCCTGCCAATGAACCCCGGCCTTCTGTAATTTTTTTATCACCGAGACATTGTGTGGTTCTTTGAAAAAATGGGCGATACTCTCTGCCACAACCGGCCCCACATCCGGTACTGTAATCAATTCATCTTCCCCCGCTTTCATCAACGCTGGCAGACTGCCAAAATAATTCGCGAGTGTTTTAGCGGTAGTTTCGCCGACCTGGCGGATCCCCAGGGCGTAGATAAAACGTTCCAGGGTTGTCGATTTACTCTTTTCGAGCGCATCCAGTAAATTTTGTGCAGATTTCTCTGCCATTCTCTCCAGGCCGGCAAGCGTATCCAGATCCAGATGGTATATATCTGATAGTTCGTGAACCAGATTGGCTTCAACCAGTTGCTCTACCAGTTTATCGCCCAGACCTTCTATATCCAGCGCCTTGCGTGATGCAAAATGCTTAATCGATTGCTTACGTTGCGCATCACAGAATAAACCGCCCGTACAACGCGCCACGGCCTCGTTGTCGAGGCGAATCACTTCAGAACCACAGACCGGACAGCTGGTTGGCAATTTAAATTTCTTCGCATTTTTAGGTCGTTTGGAGATCACAGAAGAAACGATTTCCGGAATCACGTCGCCAGCACGACGCACGATTACCGTATCACCGATACGAATATCTTTGCGATCGATTTCATCCTGGTTATGCAAGGTAGCATTGGTGACGGTCACACCACCAACATGGACAGGTTCTAGTCGGGCAACAGGTGTAATGGCACCGGTACGTCCTACCTGTACATCGATTGCCAGCAGTTTTGTCATTTCTTCCTGAGCTGCAAACTTATGCGCAATCGCCCAACGCGGGGCACGAGAAACATAGCCTAGCTTGTCCTGCTCAGCCAGCTTGTCGACTTTATAAACCACTCCGTCAATATCGTAATCGAGTTGAGCTCGCTTTGCCTCGATAGCGTGATAATACTCAAGGCAGCCTGCAACTCCTTTAACCCGCCTGATCTCGGGATTGACAGGCAGTCCCCATTCTTTCAGCTGTGCCAACACTTCAGTTTGTGTATCAGGGATTTTACCGCCTTCAACCAGACCAACTGCATAACTGTAAAACATCAAAGGTCTTGTAGCCGTAATTTTTGAATCAAGTTGCCGAAGACTGCCCGCTGCAGCATTGCGTGGGTTCGCAAAAACCTTGTCACCTTTCGTTATCTGTGTTTCGTTCAGTTTGTTAAAACCGGATTTAGTCATTATCACTTCGCCACGCACTTCCAGACGCAACGGATAATTTTTAGCTCTTAACCTTAATGGTATCGCTTCAATAGTCCTGACATTCTGGGTAACATCCTCACCCGTGACGCCATCGCCGCGGGTTGCGCCGCGGACTAGCAACCCGTCTTCATACAACAGGCTAATAGCAAGCCCATCCAGTTTTGGTTCCGCTGCATATATAATATGTTTTGCATTCAGTTTCTCTGCAGCACGACGATTAAAATCCACTACTTCCTGCTCATCAAATGCGTTGTTTAACGAAAGCATTGGCTGCAGGTGCTTAATCTCCGCAAATGCAGACAAGGGCCTGGCTCCAACCCGTTGCGTAGGTGAATCACTGGTGATCAGTTCAGGGTGTTTCTGCTCAAGCCCCTGGAGTTCGCGCAACAGACGGTCATACTCACTATCCGGTATCTCCGGTGCATCCAGCACATAATACAGGTAATTATGATGATTGATTTCTTCGCGAAGCTTTTCAACGCGTTGTTTATCTGAGACTGCCATCTGCTGTTTACTTTCGATGGTGTTTGAGCTGGGTCATCTTTTGCTTGAATCGGTAGGCTTCCACCTTTTCTTTTAAATGCCCGATAGTCTGGCTTGTGAGCACACTGCGGGTTTCGTCACAAAGATTACCCTCAAGAACTTCAGCAAGTTTTTTCCCTTTATCAATTAAAGTCGCGAAAGCTTCACGGGCTTCAACAGGTGCAGGCAGGTGCAAGTATAGAACCAGACCGGGCGTTTCATATGTAAGCATGCTATCTAGTTCGAAGATTCCAGGTTCTATAATATTTGCAAGACCCAGCAGTTTCTGGTCAAACCCCTGCTGGTCAGCAACTACATGATAAAAGATGCCTGAGTCATCATAAACAAAACCACATTCATTCATTGCATGCAGAATTTTCTCACCACTAAAAATTTTGCCATGGCGCCCGACAATTGTGACAGGTATAAATAGTTGCTCGCCCCCAGGCGCAATCTGATCACTGGTCAATTCAACGATCAGTGTGACATCATCCGCATTTGATAGAATTTCTTTGCGGTCTGCAACAATGGGTTCCACTTCCGCAAGGTCTTCATCCGTAAGTATTTCTTCGCTAGTTGTGGAAACTTCAGCAGCAACAGGCTGTTCCCGTTCTGGTAAGCGAATTTTGGGCAGGGAAAAACTGGTCAGTTTAAGACTTATTTTTTCGAAGATTTTCGCCCAGGGTATCGAAGGTGTGATTTTTAGACGACGATCGTCCGCATCCAGCTGACGGCGACCAATGAAATAGATCCCGACGACGATAATGATTCCAACAACCAGTAGTGATACACGTAGCGTATCCATTGCCGCGGCTCTCTTAAGTTGTGTTCAAGGTTACACTGCTGCCAGTTTGACTGCCTCATCCACATCGACTGCAACCAGTCTGGATACGCCCGGTTCGTGCATGGTTACCCCGGTAAGATGATCAGCAATCTCCATCGTAATTTTGTTATGTGTAATAAAAATAAACTGGATCCGGTCTGACATATGTTTCAGCATGTCACAATAGCGACCAACATTCGCATCATCAAGTGGAGCATCAACCTCGTCGAGCATGCAGAAAGGCGCAGGATTCAATTCAAAGATGGAGAATACCAGTGCTACCGCGGTTAATGCTTTCTCACCACCAGATAGCAAATGAATCGTACTATTGCGCTTGCCTGGAGGCCTGGCCATAACGGTAATTCCTGTATCAAGAATATCATCGCTGGTCATCTCAAGATAAGCCTTACCACCTCCGAACAGACGCGGGAACAGGTCCTGGAAACCGTTGTTAACTTTCTCAAAGGTTTCTGAGAATCGGTTCTTGGTTTCCATATCGATTTTCTCGATGGCATCTTCGAGTGTTTTCAGCGCGGAGACCAGATCTTCATGCTGTGCGTCAAGATATGTTTTCCGCTCTGATTGTTGCTGGAATTCGTCGATCGCAGCAAGGTTGATGGCACCCAGACGTTGTATCTTGCGCTCAACGGATTGTAATGATTCCTGCCAGTCCGACTCCTGTGCATCGTCAGGTAATTCCCTTAACAAGGCTTCAGTCTCAAAACCGGCTTGTTGCACAGCTTCCTGAATGGTCTGGCGACGCACCTTGATTTCCTGCCAGCCAATCCGCGTCTCCTCGAGCTTACCGCGGACCCGTTGTACGTCTTCCTCAGCCTTAAGGCGCGCTTCATCCAGTTCACGATGCAGACTCTCTATCGACTGTACATTATCCCGCGCCGTGCTTAATTCATTCTCGACTTGCACACGAGTTTCAAGAAACTCTTCCAACTCTGCTGACATTTTCGCAAGTGGTTCTTCAGCGGCTTTAACTGCACCTTCCAGCTCTTCACGACGTGATGCCAGCTGGCTTTGCTGACTATCGGTTCTTTCCAGCGCCTTTTTGATCGATGATAGCTCGGTCCGAATCGCCTCGGTACGTAATCTCACCGACTGAGCGCTGGCACGTGAAGATTCTGCCTTAGTACGTGCTTCCTGCAGGGCATTTTGCAAACTATCACGTTGTTGAATCAGCTGTTCACGTTGTTTTTCATGCCCACCGATCTGAGTCTCAGCCTGTTGTTTCTTTTGTTTAGACTGTGCGATGGCATGCTCGGCACTCTCTAGCTGTGTTTCGTGTTCAGCGAGATCGTGTTCGATATGTTTGATTCGTGTTAAAGCCTGTTCATATTTGGAATTGAGCGCACTTACCTTTGCATTGACTTCATTGTAAGCACTATTAATACCTTGCAGGGCTTGCTGCAGAACATCACGTTGCTGTTCGTACTGTTTTAATTTGTCCCGCTGTTGGTTACGTTCCGCCTGCAGATCACTGAATGTTTTTTCCAGCGCATCGATGTCATTTTCAAGTTGTTTTAGTTCCTGCTCGCGTTGCAAGATACCTTTTTGTGACTGCTCCTGTTTGATCACACGTAACCAGCCAATACCCAGCCACAAGCCATCTCTGGTGACTACAGATTCAGAACGCATTAAACGGGGCCGTAATGCAAGTGCTTCATTCAGGTTTTCGACTACATAGACACCATCAAGCTGCGGTAACGATGGTGCACTCGAGCGGATCTTGCTGCTCAAAGCCTGTGCTTTGCTATGCGTGGCCTGATCATAAGACTGTGCATTTTCAACCAGCGTTAAATGTCCCTGACCAAACGACTTTAAATTACTGAACAGGGTATCCAGACTATCGACACACACCGCTTCCAGGTGCATACCTAAAACACATTCAACGGCCAGCTCCCAGCCTGGCTCAACATCCAGGATTTCGGCAAGACGTTTGGCCTGATCCAGCCCCTCGCTTTGCAACCAGTCCTTGACGCCCTCATGTTCTTTACCTAATGCCGCTTTTTGAACCGCAAGGATAGATGCATGTTTGGCCCGTACAACCTGCAGGTTTTCCTGTTCATCATCATAACGAGTATTTACTTCTGTTAATGACTCACGCAGGCGAGTTATTTCATCCTGAGTAGATTGCAGGTCCAGCTGTTTTTCTTCCAACGCTTTCTTTTTGTCGGCAAGTTCCAGATTTAACTCAGCAAGTTCCTTTTCCAGTTCAGGATCGCGATGTTTATCTAATTCTTCGGCAAGTTTTTGTTTGCGTTCTGATAGATGCTCCTTTTGCATCTCCAGTTGCTGTATTCGAGCCGTTTCAACTTCCACGACACGTGCGGGTTCGGCAGCCTGGTGAGTGAAATCTTCCCACTGTGTCTGCCAGTTTTGCATTGCCTGTTCGGATTGTTGTAAGGCATCAGTTGCATCACGTTCAGCAGATTCAGCCTGTTCCAGAGCAGGTTCGATATTCTTGAGTTCCTGCTCAAGATCGGTGATTCGTTGCTGGTCAGTATTTAAATGCGTTTGAGCTTCACTAAGATCCTGTTCCAGTTGTGATAAATCATTCTGTTGTTGTTGTTTTCGTTCACGCGTATGTTGAATTGACTGTTCCAGACGGGCGATATCAGAACCAACACTGTAATAACGACTCTGCACCTTATTGAACAGCTCATTGGCTTCGGCAAGGCCTTCGCGTTGTTTTTCTATATCCGCTTCGATATTACGTTGTTTAGCCCTGGCCGCTTCTAATTCGGTTTCCTTATCTCGAATTTGTGACTCGATGCCCTGTGCTTTCTCATTGAGACCTTGCCAGCGTAGTGCCTGGAGCTGACCACTTAAAACCCGCTCTTCTTCTTTGAGGATCTTGTACTTTTCTGCGGCCTTGGCCTGACGTTGCAAATGGTTAATTTGCTTTTCCAGTTCATCTCTCAGATCGTTTAAACGATCAAGGTTGTCACGGGTATGACGAATCCTGTTTTCTGTCTCGCGGCGACGTTCTTTGTACTTGGAAATACCGGCGGCTTCTTCAAGAAAGACCCGTAGATCTTCCGGCTTGGCCTCGATAATTCGCGAAATTGTGCCTTGCTCGATAATTGCGTAACTTCTGGGTCCCAGTCCTGTGCCCAGGAAGATATCGGTAATATCTCGACGACGACACTTGGCACCATTGAGGTGATAGCTGGACTGGCCATCACGGCTCACTGTGCGTTTGACAGAGATTTCGTTGTAATTGGCATACTGGCCGCCC
>JASFLL010000075.1:0-6532 GCA_050118115.1 Thioalkalispiraceae bacterium | reverse complement strand
GATGCGATTATTGCCAAGCTGGAAGAAGCAGGTGCCGATATCGCCAGTGGCGAAGACTGGATAACTCTGGATATGCATGGCAAGAAACCCAAAGCAGTGGATATCAGGACATCACCGTATCCAGCATTTCCGACGGATATGCAGGCACAGTTCTGTGCCATGAACTCGATAGCAGAAGGCTCGGGCACGATTACAGAAACAGTATTTGAAAATCGCTTCATGCATATCCAGGAATTGCAACGCATGGGTGCTGACCTGGCGCTTAGCGGCAATACGGTTGTCTGCACCGGTGTCGAACGGCTCACTTCTGCGCCGGTAATGGCCACAGATTTACGTGCCTCCGCCAGTCTGGTATTGGCTGGCCTGGTTGCAGAAGGTGATACTGTGGTTGATCGTATTTACCACATTGACCGTGGTTATGAATGTATTGAAGAGAAACTGCAACAACTCGGTGCGACAATACGACGTGTACCATCTTAAGTTAAAGTATTTGCTATGAGTGATAAATTGACCATTGCCTTATCCAAGGGGCGTATTTACAAGGAAACATTACCGCTGTTGAAACAGGCAGGTATTGAACCGGTTGACGATCCTGAAACAAGCCGCAAACTGATACTGGATACCAACCAGGACAACGTGAAGCTTGTCATTATCCGCGCTACGGATGTTCCTACATATGTACAGTATGGGGCGGCTGATGTCGGGGTGGCGGGAAAAGATGTGTTGATGGAACACGGTGGTGAAGGCTTGTATGAACCTGTTGATTTGAAGATAGCCCAGTGCAAGTTAATGGTAGCCGGGATTAAAGGACAGCCAGCGCTTGTAGGGCGATTGCGTATCGCGACAAAGTTTATAAATTGTGCCCGACAATATTACGCGAAGCAGGGTAAGCAGGTAGAAATCATCAAACTGTATGGTTCAATGGAGCTGGCACCGATAGTGAAGCTGGCTGACTATATTGTTGACCTGGTGGATACGGGGAACACCCTGAAAGCAAATGGCCTGGAACCACTGGAACATATTTGTGATATCAGCTCACGGCTGATTATCAACAAGGCTGCGATGAAAATGAAGCATAACAAGATTCAGTCCCTGATTAATGATATTGCGGCGGCGGTAAAGTGATTATGCCCGAGTTAAACATAGAGCAACTTACTACAGATACGGGTAGTTTCTGGTCACAACTGGATGAGCTATTGGCCTGGGAAAGCGTCTCAGATGACAAGGTCAATACTCTCGTTCGTGACATTATTGCCCGGGTTCGTAGTGAAGGTGATAAGGCCGTGATTGACTATACCAATCAGTTTGATCGCATGCAGGCCGGTTCCATGGATGAATTGACAATCAAGCAGGCCGATCTGGATGCGGCGGTCAAAAAAATAGACAAGGCAACTTACCAGGCACTGCAACAAGCGGCTGATCGCGTGCGAGCTTATCATGAAAAACAGAAGTCTGTTAGCTGGTCGTACCAGGAAGAGGACGGCACTTTACTGGGCCAACAGGTCACTCCGCTGGAGCGTGTCGGTATCTATGTACCGGGAGGCAAGGCGGCCTATCCATCTTCCGTGATCATGAATACCATTCCTGCCAAGGTTGCGGGTGTTGCTGAGGTTATTATGGTTGTCCCTACACCGGATGGTGTTGTTAATGACCTGGTTCTGGCGGCAGCAAAAATTGCCGGTGTTGATGCTGTATTTGCTATCGGTGGTGCCCAGGCTGTCGCTGCGCTGGCATATGGTACGGAAACCGTTCCTGCCGTAGATAAGATTGTCGGACCTGGCAATATATTTGTTGCCACTGCAAAATCGATGGTGTTTGGTAAAGTCGGGATCGATATGATTGCCGGACCCTCTGAAATAGCTGTAGTCTGTGATGGCAAAACCAACCCTGACTGGATTGCAATGGACCTGTTTTCTCAGGCAGAACATGATGAAGACGCACAGTCCATATTAATTTCACAGGACCAGGACTTTTTAGATCAAGTCAGGCAAAGCATGGAGCGACTGGTGGCAACGATGCCGCGGGCAGAAATTATTGCCGCGTCATTAAATGCACGTGGTGCGTTTATTAAGGTCAATGATCTGGATGAAGCGATAAAAGTGGTGAACTATATTGCGCCGGAGCATCTGGAGTTATCGATGGATGATCCCCAGGATTGGGCAAAGAAAGTGAAACATGCGGGTGCAATTTTCATGGGGCGTTTCACCGCAGAGGCCATTGGTGATTATTGTGCCGGACCCAATCACGTTTTACCAACGTCACGTACTGCGCGATTCAGTTCCCCACTGGGTGTTTATGATTTTCAGAAACGCTCCAGCTTGATCATGTGCTCGGCCGATGGTGCCTCTGAACTGGGCAAGACGGCTTCAATACTGGCGCATGGTGAAGGACTGACAGCACACGCTCGATCCGCTGAATACCGAATCAAGCAATAACCTGACTTCATGTTACTATGAAAAACTGGATTCGCCCTGAGATACAGGCTTTATCGGCCTATCATGTTCCAGATTCATCGGGTTATATCAAACTCGATGCCATGGAAAATCCTTATCACTGGTCGGAAGCATTAACACAACAGTGGTTACAACTGTTACGCGATGCTGAGTTAAATCGCTATCCTGACCCGGCTGCAAGCGAATTAAAGTCACGCATACAATCATCACTCAACATCTCGGCCGATGCTGAAATTATTCTGGGTAATGGTTCGGATGAACTGATTCAGATGATCATGATGGCTATTAGTGGTCCCGACAGGACGGTGCTTTCGGTGGAACCCAGTTTTGTCATGTACCATATGATTGCGACCTTTCTTGGTATGCCATACGTAGGTGTGCCATTGAATGAAGATTTCAGCCTTAATGGTGAAGCCATTTTATCGGCCATTCAACAACATCAACCGGCTGTTATTTTTCTTGCCTATCCAAACAATCCTACCGGTAATCTTTTTGATGAAACACTCATCGATAAGATTATTGCAACAACAGATGCCCTGGTCGTGATTGATGAAGCCTATTATGCCTTCGCGGATAAAACCTATGCCGATAAACTGCATCAATATAAAAACCTGTTGGTGATGCGCACAGTTTCAAAAATGGGCTTAGCGGGTCTGCGTCTGGGTTACCTGGCTGGAGCGAAGGAGCTCATCAATGAGTTTGATAAAGTTCGCCTGCCATATAATATCAATGTGCTTTCCCAGCTAAGTGCCAGTTTCGCGTTACAGCATGTCGTTCAGCTTAATAACCAGACTGAGCAAATCAAACAGGATCGGAGCAAAGTATTTGAAGCAATGCAGACACTTGAAGGTATCGAAGTATTTCCAAGTCAGGCAAACTTTATTTTGTTCAGGACAACTGATAAGTCTGCTGATGAAGTCTTCGAATCATTAAAACAACAAAAGATCTTAATCAAGAATCTCTCGAACTCCTCGCCAACTCTCAAGAATTGTTTACGTGTAACAATAGGTTTACCTGCAGAAAATGAAACCTTTCTGACTGCGTTAAGAGCAGCTCTTGAGCAGGATTAAACCTACATTTATTTAGATAACAAATTACTGGGTAGGGCGTTCTGTAACAACAGCCATTTTTTCTATCTTCTTGCCTTCATGAATGACAGTTAACGTGATCTCAGTACCAGGTTGTTTCTTGCTGATTTCATTGAGGGTCTCATGGTAGTCATGAACTTTTTTTCCGTTGATATGGGTAATGATATCACCTCGATCCAGGCCGGCTTTGTCTGCAGGGCCATTAATAACGATATTGGTAATAACTACCCCATCAGTTGAATCCAGTTCAAAGGCGGAAGCAAGTTTGGGGGTTATGTCCTGGATCTTGATACCCAGCCAGCCACGGATCACATGGCCATGTTCAATCAGCTGAGTCAACACATCTCTGGCCAGATTGACAGGGATCGCAAACCCGATTCCATGCGAGCCGCCACTTTGACTGTAAATGGCTGTATTAATGCCGATGAGTTCACCCTTGGTATTCACCAGGGCACCGCCAGAGTTACCTGGGTTAATCGCAGCATCGGTCTGAATAAAGTTTTCAAAAGTGTTTATGCCCAGGCTACTTCTGCCCAGACCGCTGATGATTCCTGAAGTAACGGTTTGACCCACGCCAAACGGATTACCGATGGCCAATACAACATCTCCGACCTGAAGGTTATCAGAACGTCCGAGCGTAACAACGGGTAGATCCTCCAGTTCAATCTTGAGTACCGCCAGGTCAGACTCCGGGTCTGCGCCAAATAGTTTGGCGGAAGTTGTGCGCCCATCGTGTAAGGCAATCGCAATTTCAGCCGCATCTGCGATTACATGGTTGTTAGTTAAAACATAACCTTTTTCACTCAGGATTACTCCGGAACCCAGACTGGATTCGCGGTGTTGGCGGGTAGGGTGATCATCGCCTCCAAAAAAATGTCGAAACAACGGATCGTCAAAGAAGGGGGAGCGCCTCTCGGTAACCAGCTTGGTCGCATACACATTAACGACGGTGGGGGCCGCTTTTTTCACAGCCTCTGCATAGGACAATACGCCATCTGCCGGACTTATGCGCTGGATTTGACCATCACTTTGCTTCAGTTGTACTGTTTGTTGTCGACTCAGGATATTTGGATAGAGGTAGACCACGACAAAAGCCAGCGCCAGGCCGATAGTCGCAAATTGAAAAATGAAGGCGATGTTTTTTCTAAACTGCATAGTCTTACTTGAGTTAAAATAAAATATGGTTATAAGCATAACCGATGGAGATGCTGAGCGCATGGTGAATTTGAACGAGTTGGTGAGACATTGCGATGACCTGCTGGAAGTGGACAGGTTCCATGACTATTGTCCAAATGGCTTGCAAGTCCAGGGCAGGGAACAGGTCAAAACCATTGTAAGTGGTGTTACCGCCTGCCAGGCACTGATTGATGCCGCCATCGAGCAGCAGGCAGATGCACTCCTGGTCCATCACGGTTATTTCTGGAAAGGCGAAGATGCACGCATCGTCGGTATGAAACGGCGTCGCATTCAATCCCTGCTAACTGCAGATATCAGTTTACTGGCTTATCATCTGCCGCTGGATGCCCATCCACTCCTGGGTAACAATGCACAACTGGCTGACAAACTGGGGATTACCATCGAAGGACAATTTGGCCGTGAGCAACCGGCGATCGGACTCTACGGTAGCCTGAGCTCGGCCATATCTGTCGCCGATTTTTTAGCTATTGTGCGCGAGCGGCTGGGGCGTGAGCCACTGCATATTCCCGGTGAAATCAAACAGATCCAGAGGATCGCCTGGTGTACGGGCGGGGCTCAGTCCTATATAGAACAGGCTGTAGACCTGGGCGTAGATCTTTATTTAAGCGGTGAAATCTCCGAACAAACCACGCACATCGCCCGTGAGACAGGCACACATTATGTTGCTGCAGGACATCATGCGACTGAGCGTTATGGGGTGCAGGCGCTTGGCGAACATTTGTCCGGCCATTTTGGTATAAATCATTTCTATATAGATATTGATAACCCAGTATAACTCGTTGATATTAGTTATCTTTTTCAAGTACTGCTTGACCGATCAGGGTCATTCCTGCAAACTATGCCACCGTTTTCGTCAGACTATTCAATAATATTCTGACATTCTCAATAAAAAATTCGAATGAGTTGGGTTGTGATTTGATTCGCGGCTAAAACTACCCGGAGAGACATCGCATGAGCGAAGCTGTAGATAAAAGTAAACGCCGGTTCCTGATAGGCATGACTGCCGCAACCGGTGCAGTGGGAGCAGTCGGGATTGCTGTCCCCTTTGTTAAATCCATGTTGCCCAGCGCAAGAGCGCAAGCAGCAGGGGCGCCGGTCGAAGCTGATATAAGCAAACTCCAGCCAGGTGAACTTATCACGGTTAAATGGCGCAAGAAGCCGGTGTGGATTTTAAATCGCACTGATCAGAACATGGCTGATCTGCCCAAGCTTGATGACAAGCTTTCCGATCCGCAATCAAACAATTCAGTTCAACCTGAGTACACCAAGAATGAATTCCGCTCCAGGGAAAATCATAAGAATATCGCTGTTATGGTGGGAATCTGTACCCATCTGGGTTGCTCACCCAAGTACAAGCCAGAATTGAAGTCTGTGGGACCTGACTGGCTCGGCGGTTTTTACTGTCCCTGTCACGGCTCCAAATTCGACCTGGCTGGTCGTGTATATAGCGGCGTACCCGCCCCGCTTAACCTGGTGATACCACCCTACAAATTCATAAATGACACAACGATTCTGGTTGGTGATGATTCCAAGGGGGCAGCGTAATGAATAATATGATGGCTTTATTAGGCTGGGTAGACGATCGTTTTCCATTGACCAAACTCTGGAAAGAACACCTGTCCGAATACTATGCACCAAAAAACTTTAACTTCTGGTACTACTTCGGTTCGCTTGCCCTACTGGTACTGGTTATTCAAATTGTCAGTGGTATTTTCCTGACCATTCACTATAAGCCTGATGCTGAATTAGCCTTTGCTTCTGTTGAGTACATCATGCGTGATGTCGACTGGGGCT
>JASFLL010000074.1:0-6588 GCA_050118115.1 Thioalkalispiraceae bacterium | reverse complement strand
TCACAGTCGTCGCTACCAGAAGATCCAGTTCATGGTGCTTGAATTTGTTCATCACCATTTCCTTTTGCTCCGGCTTCAGGCGCCCGTGGACTAGTCCTATGCGAACATCGGGTAACGCCTCGGCAAGCAGGCTGGCAGTATCTTCGGCAGCCTGGCACTGTAATGCTTCGGATTCTTCAATCAAGCTGCATACCCAGTAGATTTGCCGGCCTGCCTCACAGGCCTTCACCACACGTTGCACAATTTCATCACGCCGCAAATCCGGTACCACCACGGTTTCCACTGGTTTGCGACCGGGTGGCAACTCATCAATGATTGAAACATCCAGATCTGCATAGGCCGTCATCGCCAGGGTCCGGGGGATGGGTGTTGCCGTCATGATGAGCTGATGGGGATATACGTCATGTTGTTTGCCCTTTTCACGTAAGGCCAGACGTTGATGAACGCCAAATCGATGCTGTTCATCGATTACCACCAGGGCCAGTCGTGCGAAGGTCACTTCATCCTGAAACAGGGCATGTGTTCCGACCACAACCTGTGCTTCCTGGGATTCGATGGCGGCCAGCGTATCACGACGCTGCTGGGTTTTCAGTTTACCGGTTAACCAGGCGATATTAATATCCAGCATTGAAAACCAGTTCTGCATATTACGATAGTGTTGTTCGGCAAGAATTTCCGTCGGTGCCATAATTGCCACCTGATACCCTGCCTCAACTGCCTGCAGTGCAGCGCATACTGCCACCATGGTCTTGCCTGATCCGACATCACCCTGAACCAGGCGTTGCATCGGTGCCGGTTGTTCCAGATCGTTTTTTATTTCTTCTATCACCCTTGCCTGGGCACCGGTAAGTTTAAATGGCAGGTTTGCGATTAGCTCGCTCTCCAGTATTTTTGAAGGCTTAATCTGGTAGGCGCTATGTTCGCGATTTTTGTTACGTAATAAGCGCAGACTGCTGGTATGTGCTATTAGTTCTTCCAGTGCAAAACGCTCCTGCATTATGTGTTCATGTTCCTGCAAAGTACTGACCGGTGCATCGGGCGGTGGGCGATGTATATATTCGATCGATGCGATCAACTCAGGTAAGTTATTTTTCTCCAATACTTCATCTGGCAATAACTCCGTGAGTTTTAATTTTCCCTGGTGTAATAAATTCAGTGCCTGTTCTGACAACTGGCGCATCGTGAGTTGGTGCAGACCTTCCGTGGTGGGATAAATGGGTGTTAGTGCCTGTTCGACCTCAGTGGTGACTTCGTCTGCCTGCAGGTACTTATATTCCGGGTGAATCATCTCAAGATGCCCTTGGCCTTTGCGAACTTCGCCATAACACTGCAAACGTACACCCCGGGATAGTGCCTCTTTTTGCTGAGCGTTAAAATGGAAAAACCGAAGTAGAATAATGCCGGTTCCATCACTCAGGTGAGTAATCAGCATACGCCGACGACCGAACTTGATTTCGCTTAGCTCAACCTGCCCCTGGATCACGGCATGATCACCAACGCGTAAATTACCAATCGGCGTTATCCGGGTACGATCTTCGTAACGAAACGGGAAGTGGAACAGGATATCTTCAATACAGTGAATTCGTAGCCGTCCTAACTTTTCTGCTACGCGTGGTCCGACCCCTTTAAGTCTGGTCAGATCGGTGCAACTCATCACGTCGTACACTTATTATATAGTATCTGAAACGCACCCAGGATTAGTCGAGTACCATGACCGCGTCCATCTCTACACCCACTCCCTTGGGTAGTGAGGCAACACCGATGGCAGCACGCGCCGGATATGGCTGGGTAAAGAACTCGGCCATGATTTCATTGACAGTCGGAAAGTTACCCAGGTCAGTCAAAAAGATATTCAGCTTCACGATATCCTTCAGGTCACCGCCTGCAGCCTGACACACCGCGCGTAGATTTTCGAATACACGATGGATTTCAGCACTGATACCTCCCTCGATAATTTCCATAGTTTCTGGTACCAGCGGTATTTGTCCTGACAGGTAAACCGTATTGTCCACCTTAACCGCCTGCGAATAGGTACCAATCGCCTGGGGTGCTTTATCGGTTTGGATAATTTCCTTTGCCATGTTTTGCTCCGCGTTAACGCTATTTATTGATCTGTTTAATTTAATTATGTTTCATCTGATCAGTTTAATCAGTGCCAGTAAGACTATTGCTCCAATCAGGGCTGTAATGATCAGGCTGGCAATGCCACCGCCAATGCTGATGTGTAAAAGCCCAAACAGCCAGTTTCCCAGATAAGCACCCACAACGCCAACAATCAGATTGACCAGCAGTCCCTGACCACGACCTTTCATGATCAAACCGGCAAGCCAGCCGGCAACCAGTCCCACCACCAGTAAAATAGCAATTTGACTCAGACTCATATGCATTGGTTATCTTCTCTTTTTAAAATTTAATTTATTTTTGCGGAAAGCTGCTGCGCACATTCTTTCAATTTTTTCTCAGCAGGGTCAGTAATATCCTTAACGTCATCAGTAATGAGATAGTCAATCTCGCTCACCAACATTTGCATTTCATCTTTTTTATAGACACCCGGTTGTGCTGCCCGGTACTTGTTGCAGAGCGCCTGGTAGGCGGCCAGATCAACCTGTGGTGTGGAATATGGCTTGCCATACATAAAATACAAGCCCGCGGCAATAATCAGAATAGTAAGAACGGTAATAGACATATTTTGTGACATAACTTATCTCAAGGACATAAACTGTATTAGAATTCTGGAACTGGAGTATATCTTATTTATGGCTACGGCTTAGCCTGATTACCATATCAGAGTGTCGTAAACGTCGCATAATACTGGCGAGGTGTTTCCGGTCTTTCACTGTGATAGTTAAGGTAAGGGTTGAATGCTGTCCATCACGTTCATCCATGGCAACATTTTCAATATTGGCGTCCATATCCGAAATAGTTGCGGCAATGGTCGCCAACACACCGCGCTGGTTCAAAACGATCGTTCTTAACACGACCGAGTATTCACCTTCAACATTATCTTCCCAGCTGACATCGATCCACTTATCAGGCTTATTTCTATATTCTGCAACGTTCTTGCAATTTTCGCGATGAATCACTACACCGCGTCCAGCCGTAACCAGTCCCAAAATTGCATCACCCGGAATCGGGTAACAACATTTAGCATAGGAAACAACGGTGCCTTCAGTACCTTTAATGGCCAGTGGTTTCTTATCTTTCCCTTTCTTGCTCTTGCCGGTTTTTATTTCTTCGTCGGGACCCTGTGCCAGCAGACGCGCCATGATGACCGGCATCCGGTTACCAAGGCCGACATCCGCCAGTAATAGCTCCATAGTTTTATACTTAAATGACTTCAGGACATGCAGTACATTTTTCTTCGGTAGATCTTTAATTGACAAGTCATATTCTTCCAGGCAACGATTAATCAGCCTTTCACCAAGCTGGGTGGCTTCATCCTGTTGCAGATTTTTCAGGAAAGCACGGATATTGGTGCGGGCCTTGGCAGTATGTACAAAGTTAAGCCAGACCGGATTGGGTCGTGCTGTCGGTGATGTAATAATCTCAACAGTCTGTCCGTTACGCAGCTCGGTGCGCAGCGGCATCAGGCGGCGATCGATCTTGACCGCAACACATTGATTGCCCACATCGGTATGCACAGAGTAAGCAAAGTCAACAGCAGTTGCACCACGCGGTAGCTCCATGATGTCACCCATGGGGGAAAATACATAAACCTCGTCGGGGAACAGATCGATCTTGACGTTCTCGAGAAACTCCATGGAATTACCGGCATGCTGCTGGATCTCAAGTACATCCAGTAGCCACTGTCGAGCGCGAATCTGGGCACTGTTACCTGATTCATCGCCACTCTTATATAACCAGTGGGCTGCAATGCCAGCTTCGGCCACCTTATTCATATCTTCAGTACGAATCTGAACTTCAATGGGTACCCCGTAGGGACTAAAGAGTACTGTGTGCAATGACTGGTATCCGTTAACCTTGGGGATGGCGATATAGTCTTTGAATTTACCCGGCACGGGTTTATATAAGTTATGCACAGCACCTAAGATTCGATAACACATGTCAACACTCTCTACAGTAATGCGAAAGGCATAAACATCCATAACTTCATTAAAGGGTAAATGCTTGCTGCGCATTTTGTTGTAGATTCCATAGAGGTGTTTTTCACGCCCAACGACTCGACCTTTCAGGCCTTCCATTTTCAGACGTTCTTTTATAGAGCGTTCAATCTTGGTGACAATCTCCTTGCGATTACCCCGGGCCTTGCGCATCCTTTCTGCCAGGACACGGTAGCGAAGTGGGTAAGCAGCCTCGAAACCGAGCTCTTCGAGTTCAAGACGCATTTTGTTCATGCCCAGGCGATTGGCAATCGGAGCGTAAATATCGAGTGTTTCCTTGGCAATACGTCGGCGCTTTTCAGGACGCATGACTTTCAAGGTACGCATGTTGTGCAGGCGATCGGCGAGTTTGACCAGAATGACCCGGATATCTCGAGTCATTGCCAGCATCATTTTGCGGAAATTCTCTGCCTGTAACTCCACCTTGGATTCGAACTCGATGGTATCGAGTTTACTGACCCCATCGACTAACTCGGCAACCTCTTCACCAAACTTGTTGGTTAATTGTTCCTTGGCGGTGGGGGTATCTTCAATGACGTCATGCAACAGTGCCGCGATCAGACTCTTTGGATCCATGCGCATCTCGGCAAGGATCCGGGCAACCGCGACGGGATGGTAGATATAAGGTTCACCAGATTTGCGTGACTGGCCGTCATGGGCCTCGGCACCAAATAAATAAGCCCGATAAACCTCAGCGATTTGATCGGGCTCCAGATAGTCTTCCAGCATTTCGCACAAATGGCTGATGCGGAAGGCGGTAGGATCGCCTTCGAGACGAAAATTTGTTACTGACGTTGCAATAACCCGGTCTCCTGGTGTGGCTGCCTGGGTGTGGCTGCCTGGCCTAGTCTCCTGATTTTTCCTCGGAATCAGAATCGGCGCCGGCGGCCTCGGCCTTTAGTGCCGCACTAATGGCATCAGCCAGGGAAATATCATCGGATGGCATTTCTTCCACCTGCTGGCCTTCACCGGCATCTTCCAGTTTCTGTGGTTCAATACCGGGGACCATTTCCATATCTTCAGCGGTAATTTCCACGCCACTGAGCATGTCTTCTTCAGTGGTTTCCGGCTCGTCCAGTTCCTTCGGATCAATCAGACCATCGGCCAGCTCGCGTAACGCTACAACAGTCGGTTTGTCGTTTTCCCAATCAACCAGCGGCTCTTTGCCATTGGCAATCTGACGGGCTCGCTTGGTCGCAACCAGTACCAGCTCGAAACGGTTTTCGACTTTTTCCAGACAATCTTCCACGGTCACACGTGCCATTACATAACTCCAGTTAATTTAGATAGTTAGACTCAGATTATGGACCAGAATCACTGATTTTGAACCCAAAAGCCCGAGAATAGAATTTCAGAGAGGCGGGATTATACTGGCTACTCCCTGATCAAGCCAGATCTCAGGACAGTAATTGCGCCAAAAGTGACGCCAGATGGTCCTGCTGGCGAGGCAGCTTCAGGCGTTCGCTGGTGACAATTGCCTTGAGTTCCGCCAGTGCCGTCTCGAAATCATCATTGACCAAAATATAGTCGTATTCCCCATAATGTTCCATCTCATTGATAGCGTCACGCATGCGCCGGGCAATGATCTCATCACTATCGGTGCCCCGTCCCCGCAGCCGCTTTTCCAGTTCCGGGCGGGAAGGCGGCAGGATAAAGACACTGGTGGTCTGCATGCGCTCGCGTACCTGGCGCGCGCCCTGCCAGTCGATTTCCAGGATAACATCCATCCCCTCGGCCAGTTTGGCTTCGATGGCTGGTTGCGAAGTCCCGTAAAAATTATCAAACACCTGGGCATGTTCAACGAAGGCATTATCGGTCACCATTTTCTGGAAAGTCGGGACGTCGATAAAGTGATAGTGCTGACCATCAACTTCCCCTTCCCGAGGGGCGCGGGTGGTATGCGAGACAGATACCATGAGGTTGTCAGTGTCCTCCAGGAGCTTGGTCACCAGGGACGTCTTGCCGGCACCGGAAGGTGCAGAGAATATATATAGTGTACCGCGATCCTGACTGCTCATACTTTTCTCTATGTTTTATAAATTCTACAACCGCATTATAGACAAACTACTTTGTTACTGTAGTAAATTTTCCTGCTCCTCCAGATACTGAATGACAGGATGATTAAGAGAATAATTATGCTTCTTATAATACGCTTTGGCAGCCATACTTGCAGTCTGTCCCTGAGAATTTTTTATTCTGGGATTAACACCCGCTTCGATCAACTGTTGCACAAAGTTTTTAGAAGTCCTTGCAGCAACTAAATGCAATATCGTGTTTCCATCACTATCTGGTTGCGATATATCCACACCCTGTTGATGCAGGGTTAATGCCGCGCGAATACAGTTGTAAGGATTTCTATGAACCGTTGTTAATATCAGATCAAAAGGAGTTTCATGATTGCCTGTTAATCCGGTTAGCTCGAAATTGTTTTTTGCCAGTACTTCCAGGTTAGGTGCACTACAGTTCT
>JASFLL010000073.1:0-6596 GCA_050118115.1 Thioalkalispiraceae bacterium | reverse complement strand
ATTCATGGCTTAACAATGACTACCTCAGCATAATCAACATTACGCATGTTCAAACGTTTTCTTGCTTCATTCTCAACCCGACCATGTGTTGCCCAGGTACTCTGCTCGAGCTGCAAGCGACCCCAGTCAACATTTAGATTGTCACGTTTTGCTTCCAGTTCACGTAATTCTGCATATAGCATGCGATTTTCATGTTTGGAGTAAATGACACCAATCGCACTTGCTACGATGATGAACACCAGACAGACATTCATTAAACGCAGCATCATGATAATTTCTCCGCAATACGCATGATGGCGCTGCGAGCACGGGGATTATTTCTGACTTCATCCTCACTGGCTCGCACCGGTTTACCGATGACACTCAAACGCCCACCCATTTCAACATGACGAATCGGCAAATCATGCGGATATTGCTTACCCTTACTCTGCTCACGCATGAAACGTTTCACGATGCGGTCTTCCAGAGAATGAAAACTGATCACTACCAGGCGCCCACCTTTTTTTAGCGAATCAACTGAAGCCGCAAGGCATGCCTTGAGATCATCCAGTTCATGATTAATTTGAATACGAATTGCCTGGAAAGTGCGCGTTGCAGGGTCCTTGCCTTTTTCACGGCCAGGTACCGCCTGAGCCACAATGCTGGCCAGCTGCTGGGTACGGGTTATCGCAAGGTTTTCACGTTCTCTTAAAATGGCGCGAGCAATTCGCCGCGCATAGCGTTCTTCACCATATTCAAACAGCACTGAAACCAGCTCATCTTCCTTAACCTGGGCCAGCCACTCTGCCGCCGAGATCCCCTGCTCGGGATCCATGCGCATATCAAGAGGACCATCGCGACGAAAACTGAAACCACGTTCGGCATCGTCCAGCTGGGGAGAAGAAACACCAAGGTCCAGTAAAATCCCGTCTGCGGGTTCGCCCCAACCAGTATTCTCTAGTGCATCTGAAATTGCGGCGAAGCTGCCACTATATATATAGGTGCGGGGATCGTCAGCAAAACGCTGCTTAGCAACCGCAATTGCTGCAGGGTCTTTATCCATCACCAACAGGTGACCTGATTCTGATAATTGCTCCAGAATCATCTGACTATGACCTCCCCGTCCGTATGTCCCATCGACATAAACCCCCTCGGGTTTGATTTGCAATGCCGCAATCGCCTCGCTGAGCAATACCGTTTCGTGTTCGTGTTCTTGCACCGGCATTTACAGCGACAGTGACTCCAGCTCGTCGGAGAGACCTTCATCCGAGTCAGTCTCTTCAAGCCATTGGTCACGGCGATCGTTCCAGGTCTGTTCATCCCAGACCTCAAATTTATTGCCCTGCCCAAGCAAAATGATGCGCTTTTCAAGATGCACCAGTTCACGCAAGGCAGGCGGCAATAAAATTCTTCCGTGGGAATCCAGCTCAACTTCACAGGCATGGCCAAGAAGGAGGCGTTTTAGACGGGCTGCTTGTTTGTTCAGGCTGGGGAGACGCACCAGTTTTCTTTCAATGTCTTCCCATTCATTCACGGGATAGATCAACAGGCAGGGATCACTCATATCGAGAGTGACCACTAACTGACCCTCCGCGTTTGACTGCAAGCGATCGCGGTACTTTGTCGGTACCGCCATTCGACCCTTGGCGTCGAGATTAAGAATCGTGACACCTCTAAACACTTTTTCTTGTCCCCTTTAGATAGTTTGATCCATCTAGTCCCACTATTTCCCACTCTGTAACACTATGGTGGGAAAACATTAAACTGTCAAGGGAAATGATCCACAAAAACCAAGAAATCTTGCTTATCTGTCAGTAACTTACGGACACGCTGATCACAAAACATACAGAATTTTAAGCAAATCTGCTGAGTAAAAATACATCAAAAACAGAGAGTTATGCGATCTTGTTAAAGCAGAAAATCAGGATATATTGGTTATTTTATGATCAAAAGAGGGATATAAAGTGAAAGTCGGCCGATAAGCCGGGTTCTGTCGTGGACAACCATTCATCTAGGCCATTTGTCACCAAATGGCTCAAGCAGCCTACCCGAGTGCAACACGGGCCGTGTCACTGCACTCCTATTTGGCCTTGCTCCGAGTGGGGTTTACCCTGCCACTGATGTTACCATCAGCGCGGTGCGCTCTTACCGCACCATTTCACCCTTACCAACCAAGGTTGGCGGTATATTTTCTGTGGCACTTTCCATCGACTCGCGCCGCCCAGGCGTTACCTGGCACTCTGCCCTGTGGAGCCCGGACTTTCCTCTAGAAACCGAGTTTCGAGCGGTTGTCTGGCCGACTTTCACTACCTATTTTAACGTAAGGCACTCGGGACAATATAGTTATTCTTGTTGCTGAATTTCAAGTGCCCGCTCATATAAAGCATTTTTCTTGAGTCCTGTGATATTCGCTGCAATATGAGCGGTATCTTTCAAACTCATTTTCTCCAAAAGCTGTCTAAGTAATGTATCAACTTCTATTTCTGCCCTGTCCGTCTCTTTGCTGTCAGAAGCACCTTCCAGGATCAATACCGATTCACCCTTTTGTTGCTCAGGGTTTTCAGAAACCCACGTCGCCATTGCCGCTATGGAATCACGTCGGATGGTCTCATACATCTTGGTGAGCTCACGTACCAGACAAACCATCCGCTCGGGACCTAAAATACTCAGCATAGAGGTCAGGGTATCGAGCAGGCGATGGGGCGCTTCATAGAAAACCAGGGTTCGGGTTTCCTCTCGTATATTAGTGAGTATTTTTTCTCTGGCCCCGGTTTTAGCCGGCAAAAAACCCTCAAAACAGAAACGGTCTGTTGGCAAACCCGCAACGGAAAGGGCCGCGATCAGGGCACTTGGTCCAGGTATCGGTGTCACTTTAATCGCTTCATCGTGTACGCGGCTTACCAATTTGTAACCAGGGTCACTGATAAGAGGAGTACCTGCATCACTAATCAGGGCAATTGATTTGCCTGATTGTAGCTTTACAATGATTTCGTCGGTCTGTTCACGTTCATTATGCTCATGGAATGTCATCATAGGGACCTTGATTCCAAAATGGTTAAGCAACTTCTGGCTATTTCGTGTATCTTCAGCAGCTATCAGATCGACAGACCGCAACACATCCAGGGCACGTTGGGTGATATCCCCCAAATTCCCGATAGGAGTCGCGACAATGTATAAAACACCATTTTCGACAAACACGTTATAATCCTTTTATCGCCAGCGAAGGAAGCAATTCAGTATGACTCGACGTTTTAGTATCTTATTCATCTTTATTTTCATTTTTTCTGGTTGTACCACCACTCCCCCAACGGAAATGACAGTAGGCGTATCAGGAGAAGATCCTGAACTGTTGTTCCAGGCAGGTCAATTTGAAAATGCCGCCAACGGGTTTATTGCCCAGGCAAAGGAAGCAACAGGCGCCCAGCAAAATTTCTATCGCCTGCGCGCCAGTGCCGCCTTAGCCCGCTCCGGAAAACTGCCCGAAGCCCGGCAGTGGCTGTCGCAAGTCAAGAGCGATACGCTGGATAGCTTTACTCAAACCATCTACAAGCTGACATTGGCACACATCGCTATCGCTGAGCGAAAAACCGAAGAGGTGCAACGCTTATTAAGCGAGCCTATCGATCCGGCAATGTCTGCTATCTATGTTGCTGAATATCATAAACTACGTGCCGAGTCGTTTAAATTAGCCGGCAATCAACTGGAAGCTGCGCGTGAGCTTGTCAAACGCGAAAACTTCCTGAGTGATAATCAACTCGTATTGGCCAACCAGCAGGAGATCTGGTCCGTGCTTGCCAGTATGTCTGAACGTGCCCTGCAACAACTACGCACTGCACCACCACCAGATGTATTAAGTGGCTGGATGGAGCTGGTACAAATATCGAAACTCTATCAACTCAGCCCAGCACGCCTTAAAGAACAAATTTATCTCTGGAAGGAAGAGTACCCGGGTCATCCTGCCTCAGAAGAAATCCTGACAGCTTTGTCGCAACGCAAGGAAGAAGATGTTGCCTACCCTGATCGGGTCGCCCTGATGCTCCCGCTAAGTGGTAAATTCGCCCGGGCGGGAGAAGCATTACGTGATGGCTTTCTTGCTGCATATTACACGCTACATCCAAATCTCAGCCAGTCAATCAAGATTTATGATGTAGGCAGTAACCCTGATGTATCAAATGTATATCAACAAGCAGTGAGTGAAGGCGCGCAATTTGTCGTAGGACCGCTGACCAAGGATGCGGTTACACATATCAGTGAAATTGACGAATTGCCTGTACCCGTCCTGGCGCTCAACTATACGCTTGATGAAGAAGCAGCGCGCAGTAATTTCTACCAATTCGGACTTTCCCCTGAAGAAGAAGCCAGGCAGGTCGCCGAACGAACCTGGCTGGATGGTCATGTCAATGCGGCCGTGTTAACACCTATTGGCCCCTGGGGTGAACGTATCTACCAGGCATTCAAGGAACGCTGGGAATTGATGGGGGGCAAAATCGTTGAGCGTCAAAGCTATGAGCCCACCAAGACTGATTTTTCGCGCCCCATTCGTTCGTTGTTGAATATTGATGATAGTACACGGCGATATCGACGAATAGCGACGACGCTCAAACGTGATATCAAGTTTACATCACGACGCCGTCAGGATATTGATTTTGTTTTCATTGCTGCCTATCCACGCCAGGCCAGGCAGATCAGACCTCAGCTAAAGTTCTATCACGCCAGTGATGTTCCAGTGTACGCAACTTCTCATGTCTACACTGGCATTCTCAATCCTGAGCGTGATCGTGACATGGATGGATTAATGTTTGGCGATATGCCATGGGTATTATCTGAAAGTACGATGCATCGCGGAATACGCTCTGAAATCGAACGACAAATCTCTGATGCCGGCAATGCCCTGCAACGACTCTATGCCCTTGGCATCGATTCATTTAATATCATTGGTGCATTGAATACCCTGCGGAAATATCCCTACGAACGATTTGATGGTGAGACGGGCAGTTTGAGTCTCGACACCAAGTTACGGGTACGAAGGCAGTTAACCTGGGTCAAGTTTAGAAGCGGGCGACCGGTGCTTATCAACCAGGGCAACCTGTAAATCTGGTTATATCGAAATGGGATATACGCAGCAACAGGGACAGTTTGCCGAACAACTGGCCTGCAACTTTTTAAAACAGCAGGGTCTGTCCGTGTTAAATAAGAACTATCATTGCCGCTATGGAGAAATTGACCTGATTATGAAGCAGGACTCAACTATAGTATTTGTTGAGGTGCGCTATCGAAAAGCAAACAGCCTGGTGGATAGTGTTGCAAGTATCGACTTCAGCAAGCAACAGAAATTATATCGCAGCGCAGAAAATTACCTGCAGCGAAATAATATACCTGATTCCGTACCGGCGCGCTTTGATGTCATTGCCGTAACACAACAGGCAGATTCAACCCCGGAAATAAACTGGATACAGAACGCGATAGAAGGTTAGAGCAAAGATGAATGAAGTAGATAATATCAGGGCACTCTTTACTGCCAGTATCAATGCCAAACAGGTGGCTGCTGAAAATATGGCCGATGACATTGCGCGCGCAATTGAAGTGCTTGAAACTGCAGTGAAGAATGGCAACAAGGTACTAAGCTGTGGTAATGGAGGGTCTGCCGCGGATGCTCAGCATTTTTCATCGGAATTTATCAATCGCTTTCATCATGACCGAGACAGTATTCCCGCTATTGCGCTTACTACGGACAGTTCAACACTCACCTCTATTGCAAATGATTATTCCTATGATGAAATTTTTTCCCGGCAGATCTCTTCACTGGGACAGGCGGGTGATATTTTGCTGGCAATCTCCACCAGTGGAAACTCGGGCAATGTAGTGCGGGCAATGCAGGAGGCCAATAAACGCAAGATGCTTGTCATTGCTTTTACCGGTCGTGACGGTGGAGAAATGGCCAGGCTCATTCGGGATCAGGACGTTGAATTACGCGTACCATCTGCGTCGACAGCACGTATCCAGGAAGTGCACTTATTGATGATACATATCCTGTGTGCGAGGATTGATAATCGTCTGTTCAATCTCGACGAATAACCAGCAATTACCCCCTACCCCCCAAAATTGTAAAAATGTGTAAATAATCACAGTTTTTCTAGTCTTATTCACCAATAATGCAGGCAATAGAAAAATAGACAAAAACTATCAACATTTATGGGGATGTCACCATGGCGTCAATTCGCCGAATTAAGGGGAGTGTTATCGCCGACTATGTGAAACGCACTATTGTCGAGCACACGGTCGAACAACTTAGCCCGGTTACACAAGTTGTGGGATATAGCAAACGATCAGTTCGTCGTGAGCTGGATCGTCGCTGCGGTCGTGACCGACGCCAACAGCAACGCAGCGTGCTTATTGATTTAAGAAGTCCTCATGCCCGGCGAAAGCATTCTCGGCGTGATCTGGAAAACGATAACAGCATCAAAGGTATCGATACCTACGTCTAGCCAGACCCTGCCTTCAGCTGCGCATACGTCTTTTCATAGAGCGATTTATCTGAGTCACTAAAACAGCAGGCAATAATTGTCTCGAATTCTGACTGGCGCTCTATCATTGCCTGTAAAGCGATTTTACTGGCC
>JASFLL010000072.1:0-6598 GCA_050118115.1 Thioalkalispiraceae bacterium | reverse complement strand
TATCTGGATGTTGTAAAGCATAGCCAGCAAGACAAAAATGGAAAAACTTTCCTTGCATGACTATCCGCTGCGAGATTAAAAACCCCGGAACAATTAAGAGTACTCAGCTGCCGATATTTAACGTATATCCCGCGAGATACTGGATCAGTGTGGGAAAGGACAGGCATAATACAAGTCTCTCAAGCTTCAAGGTTAATTCAACATGAGTAAAGCCATTCCTGTCGCAGGGTGTGACAGTCCCGATCCCAGATTGTTAACAGTCGAGCAGGTCCATGAACAGCTGGGAAAACTCAGTACACCTGTCATCGGTACGGAGCGTGTAGCCATCCGTTCTGCTCTGGGTCGTGTACTGGATGAAGATATCATCTCTCCGATTAACGTGCCGCCTTATGCCAATTCCGCGATGGATGGCTATGCGCTAAATGCCAGTGATTTACCTGCCAGCGGAGAAAAAAAACTAAAAGTCATTGGTACTTCATTTGCCGGTGATCCCTACCAGGGCAAAGTTGGCAATGGTGAATGTATTCGCATTATGACTGGGGCCCAGATTGCCAAAGGGACGGATACGGTCATCATGCAGGAACAGGTCACTGCCGATGGCGACACTATCATGATCGGCGCAGGACATCATGCTGGCCAGAATGTACGACATCCCGGCGAAGACATGGCCAAAGGCAGTACCGTGATCAAAACCGGTAAACAAATTGGCGCGGCTGAAATAGGCTTACTCGCATCCTTGGGCTACCCCGAGGTGAATGTCAAACGCAAAGTCAGGGTCGCCTTTTTCTCAACCGGCGATGAATTGCGTTCTGTCGGTGAGCAACTTGAAGAAGGCCAGATCTACGACAGTAATCGTTATACTTTATACGGTATGCTTAACAGGCTCGGGGTTGAATTGATCGACATGGGCGTCATTCGCGATGACCAGCAGGCTATTGAAGATGCCTTCAATCATGCCGCTGATATTGCCGATGCCGTGATCACCTCAGGTGGAGTCTCTGTCGGTGCAGCCGATTTTGTAAAACTGACACTGGATAAAATCGGCAAGGTCGACTTCTGGCGCATCGCCATGAAACCCGGTAAACCGCTTGCCCTTGGAAAAATCAAAAACGCGATGTTCTTTGGTTTACCCGGCAATCCTGTCTCGGTAATGGCAACCTTTTATTTGTTTGCCCAACCGGCACTGAAACGTATGATGGGTATGGAGTATCAACAACCCATCACGGTCAGGGCAACCACCCAGTCCTTTATAAAAAAACAACCCGGGCGAACCGATTATCAACGCGGTATCGTACGCAACGAAGGAGGCAAACTGGTCGTGGACGGTGCCGGTATGCAGGCCTCGCATATATTAAGTGGTATGAGCCAGGCCAATTGTTTCGTCGTCATCCCGCAGATGTCCGGCTCTGTTGAAGCCGGTGAAGAAGTGGATGTAATCCTGTTTAACGGATTAACCTGACGAATAGACCTTTCCTACTTAAGTTAATTACTGTTGCTGGGCGCTTTCTTCAACCGACTTTCTGACTTCATCCATATCCAGAGACATCGCCTGTTCCAGTAATTGTTCAACACCTGACTTTGGCAAGGCGCCAGCCTCCTGATACAGGATAATTTGCTCACGGAATAACATGATAGTTGGAATAGAACGAATTTGAAACTGGGCACCGAGTTCCTGCTGCTCTTCTGTATTGACCTTGGCAAATACCACGTTGTCATATTGCTCGGATAGTTCTTCGTATACGGGACCAAATGATTGACAGGGGCCACACCAGGGCGCCCAGAAATCAATAATCACTGCATCATTCTTGGTAATCGTCTCGACAAAATTGTCTTTGGTTAATTCAATAGTAGCCATTGTTGCCTCATCTAAACTTTATTCATAAATTTATATATTCCTTGAATCATTTTGCTTTAATAGTGGCTCAAATTCGGAATTTCAACGTCTAATCAACGCGCAATGGTGCGACTTCGCCGCTTGCCCGATAGCGCCGATAATCTTCCAGTACCAGCTGGTGATCGAAGGCCAGCGGTGAAGGTAATCGATCCAGGCTAAAAATATCCAGGCTTCTGGCGTCGTCGGCCGCTTCAGGTATCCCTGTAGATTGTGCGACATAGACTGCTGTCACAGTATGGCCGCGTGGATCACGGTTTGGGTTGGAATAAATTCCCAACAGGCCGGTCAATTCCACATCCAGACTGGTTTCCTCTTTTGCCTCCCTGACCGCAGCGGTTTCAACAGACTCGCCGACATCCACAAAACCACCCGGGATTGCCCAGCCATATGGTTCATTCAGTCGCTCGATAAGCACGATGGGTTTGCCCGGCCTGTTTATTAACTCAATGATTGCATCCGCCGCGATTATGGGTGTTACCGGTCTCGTCATGTTTTACCCTGCCATGCCTTCAGTTGTCGTCTTTGTCGTTTATCTGGTTTTCGCACCGGATGAGGATTGGCCATGTTGTGGGCCTTTCTTTGTAAGCGTGTTAATTCCCTTTTTTCAATACTTTCCTGGGTCTCTGTATATAGTTCTGCAGCCTGCCTGGCCGTCCCCCGTTTCTCCGAGAGATTTTTGACTATGATCGTGAAAACCAGACTTCCTTTAGTTATTCTGATCTGATCGCCAATCTGAACTGACCTGGATGATTTACAACGTTGTCCGTTCACATGTACGTGACCACCATTGACCGCATCACTAGCCATGGAACGAGTCTTATAAAATCGCGCCGCCCACAGCCACTTGTCCAGTCGAACATTTGCTGAATGTATACCAGCTAGTCGCGCATTATTATGATCAGATGACATTTTACATATAGTAATAAATCGTCTTTGGAACAAACCGACTGATGATGATTAACTAAAAAAGAAACGGCCATAAACAAAGCCGGCAATCATAATTGAATACAGGGCACACAGTGGGGCATACCATGCCCGAACTCTTGCGCCAAGAAAAGTGTAATGATGCACCATACACCAGGCAGCATGAAAGACAAAACCAGTGGGAATCAGCCAGGTCCACTTCCACATCCCCAGCAAGGCAATGACGATAAAGCCGACGGCAACGATAAATTCAATTGCAATCTTGTCAGGACGACCGTCGGCAAGGGCGAAACCAACCAGAAAGCCGGCTAGCAACACCATTAAAATTGCAAAGAAATCCAGCGCTTTGAATTCAGGTAAATGAAATCCAACAGCAAATGTTGCAATGATTGCAACCAACAGTAGCGCAAAGTCTAAAAATTTTCCCCCGGACATAAATTAATATTACCACAAGCTTTGCCGGTATATACACCCGGATTGCGTGGTGGTTAAAATCAGTGAGTGGTTTTCTGGGCTTAGTGTGGGTATGATTTCGCTATGTCTATATATAACGGCACAGTTAGAGCAGGCGGTATGAGTAAAGAAAGCCTGGTCCACAGTCTTGGGCTGATACTCCCCAAAGATGCTGTGTTATTCGATCCAGAGGATACTCGCCCATACGAGTGTGATGGATTATCCGCCTATCGTGTCGAACCCTGGGTTGTGGCCTTACCTGAAACTATTGAACAAATTCAGGCAATTCTGCGTATTTGTTCTGCACACGAAGTACCAGTCATTGCACGCGGTGCCGGCACCGGTCTTTCCGGCGGCGCCTTACCCCGTGACAACTGTCTGGTGTTAAGCCTGGCAAAATTCAAAAAGATTCTCGAAGTTGATCCGGTCAATTGCACGGCACGCGTACAACCGGGTGTCACCAACCTGGCCATCAGTAAAGCTGCCCAACCACATGGACTTTACTATGCTCCCGACCCCTCTTCACAAATTGCCTGTACCATCGGTGGTAATGTTGCTGAAAATTCCGGCGGTGTACATTGCCTGAAGTACGGGCTGACTGTTAACAACGTGCAACAAATTACCATCGTCACCATTGATGGCGAACTCGTAACTTTAGGTGGCAGTGGTTTCGATGGACCGGGTTACGACCTGCTTGCCCTGCTTAATGGCTCCGAAGGCATGCTAGGGATCGTCGTCGAGGTCATGGTTAAGTTGTTACCTATCGCGGAACATGCAAAAGTTTTGCTGGCTGCCTTCGATGATGTTGAACAGGCAGGTAAAGCGGTGGCCGCCATTATTGCGGCCGGTATTATACCTGCCGGCCTGGAAATGATGGACAATCTAGCCATTCAGGCGGCAGAGGATTTTGCCAAAGTGGGTTATCCAATTCAGGCTGCTGCGATATTGCTTTGTGAGCTGGATGGTAATAAACAGGAAGTGCTTGAGTTGATCGAACGTGTCAAGGGTATCATGCATAAGCATAAAGCCAACATGATTCGAATTTCTGAAAACGAACAGGAACGCTTGCAGCTCTGGCAGGGTCGTAAATCCGCTTTCCCGGCAGTAGGTCGTCTAGCACCTGATTATTACTGCATGGATGGCACCATCCCCCGTAAACAATTGCCCGCCGTTTTAAAAAGGATCAGCAACTTATCAAAAAAATTCGATTTGCCAGTTGCCAATGTATTTCATGCCGGTGACGGTAATCTACATCCACTAATCTTATATGATGCAAACAAACCAGGTGAACTAAAACGCACTGAAACATTCGGAGCCATGATTCTTGAATATTGTGTCGAAGTGGGTGGCACGATCACCGGTGAACATGGCGTCGGTATTGAAAAAATAAACCAGATGTGTGTGCAATTCGATAAAGCTGAGTTACAACAGTTTCACGCTATCAAAGCTGCGTTTGATCCAGCCGGCTTACTCAACCCTGGCAAGGCGATCCCCACCCTGCATCGTTGTGCTGAATTAGGCGGCATGCATGTCCACAATGGCCAGCTGCCCCACCCCGAACTCGAACGCTTCTAAAAAGTATCATGTCAGATCAGAGTCTCTTATTACAGCAACAGGTAAAGGATCATATTGATCGGGGCCAGGCCATGCAGATCACGGCCGGTAATACTAAAAATTTTTATGCGCATCAGATTAATGGTGAAGAAGTATCAGTTAAGGGACACAGCGGTATTGTGCGTTATGAACCAACTGAACTGGTGATTACGGCCCGTAGTGGAACCTTATTAAAAGAGATTGAGTCAGTGCTGTCAGAACAGAACCAGATGCTTGGCTTTGAACCGCCAACTTTTGCAAACGAGGCCACTCTGGGAGGATGTCTTGCCGCAGGCTTATCCGGTCCACGGCGTCCTTTTAGCGGTGCAGTTCGAGATGCAACCCTGGGTACACAAGTTATCAACGGTAACGGGGAAATCATGAAGTTTGGCGGTGAGGTCATGAAAAACGTTGCCGGCTACGACGTCTCACGTCTGATGGTGGGTTCCATGGGTACCCTGGGAATTATTCTGGAAGCGTCTTTGAAAGTACTACCCAAACCTGAAGTGGAAGTCACTAGCTGCTACGAATTAACTGAACGCGCCTCGATCAGCCGAATCAATAAACTCTGCGCACAGAGTCTGCCCATTTCTGCCAGTTGTTTCGATGGTAAGCTTTTGACAATACGATTATCCGGAACAGAGTCCGGCGTTAAAGCAGCATTGAGCAGCCTGGGGGGTGACCAGGTCAATGATGCCGATGCCTTCTGGAACAGTATCAAGGAACAAACGCATCCTTTTTTTAACAGTAAGAAACGCATCTGGCGTATATCATTAACGCCTTCAGCGCCACCACTGAAATTACTGGGTGAGCAATTACTCGAATGGCGTGGTGCACAGCGCTGGCTTTGTAGTGAACAGGCCCCAGAGATCGTCAGAGAGCAGGTTAACAACTACGGTGGGCATGCGACGATTTTTAGAAACGCTCAGCCAGGGGATAAAGTCTTCCATCCCATTTCGGGCAAATTACACGAATTACACATGAACGTTAAGCTGGCCATGGACCCCCATTGCCTGTTCAATCCAAACCGTATGTACGACGGGTTCTGAACATGCAAACCAGGATTCCAGAAAATATCCTCAATACCTATGAAGGGCACCACGCCGATCAAATCCTGCGGACATGCGTACACTGTGGATTTTGTATTGCAACCTGCCCCACTTACCAGTTGCTTGGTGATGAACTGGATAGTCCGCGTGGTAGAATTTATTTAATGAAAAAAGTTTTTGAAGGGGAAAAACCTACTCTCAAAACACTAACCCACCTTGATCGTTGTCTGACCTGTCGCAGTTGTGAAACAACCTGTCCATCCGGCGTTGAGTATGCAAGACTTCTGGATCTCGGCAGGCATTTCGTCGAGTCCCGCACACAACGCAGTCTTTATCAACGCCTTAAACGCAATGCACTCCACTGGTTACTTACACGTCCCAGATTGTTTGCGCGCCTTTATCGATTCGTCGCTACACTGGATCCGATTCTGCCCCATTCATTGAGAACCGGTGCGCACAGTACACCCGCGGGCGTACAAGTCTCAGGTAAACAACATACACGTTCCATATTACTGCTGCAGGGTTGTGTACAGCCGGCCATGGCACCGAATATCAATACCGCCACGCAAAAAATTCTGGACAAAATGGGTATCAATACGATTATCCTGGACGAGATTGAATGTTGTGGTGCAATTTCGCATCACCTCAACAAACAAGCCCGGGCATTAAAAACCATGCGTAACAA
>JASFLL010000071.1:0-6680 GCA_050118115.1 Thioalkalispiraceae bacterium | reverse complement strand
GTTTGTTTAAGCGATTACCATTGCCTACAAAGGTTTTATTGTTTTCAATGCTGTCTCTTGCCGCCGTTACGATAAGCAGTTACTGTCAGGCTGATGAAGTTGCTGTCATTAAGCATGCCACTGAACAGGAACAGCAAAGCCAGACCCTTTCAGTAACCTTAAAGATTGATCCAAATAAAATGATCCCTGGTAGCAGTCCAACGGCTCATCTGTATGAAAAATACAACCCTGGAAACAGCTACCCGGTGACCGTGAAAGTCGACGAGAAAAAGCCGGATATATTCGATATCAACTCCGGCACTCTGCCAGCCGGCAGCTACCGGCTGATCATTGATATCCCCGTACATCGAACAATGCTTGGTATCAATGTTGGCCATCTAGTCAGTACACTTATCCACGACTTTACGGTTCATCAGCGACTTTCCGACAGTTGCTTTAACTTTAACGATAAAGCCAAAGAGGTGATGGGCTGGACCAGCAGCCATGTCTACATCGTTGACCGCGAACAACCTGTCAGCAAACCGACCTGCCCGGGACTCTTTTATGTCAACACAAGCTGGCCAGCAAAGTTGAATGAAACTACGCAAGGTGGCAGCATGTTCGTACCGATATCAAGTGAATGCTTCCCCAAGACCAGCAACCAGATGAGTGGCGACCCCCACTGGCACTTCTCGCTGAAATCTCCGGACCTGTCTGCACGACCAGACTGGCAACACATTACCTCCATTGACTTTCGAGTCGCCACCAGTAAGATTCCCGTTAAAGTATTACCGGAAGTGCATTACACGATCGGAAAAACTTCAACCAGTACAATTTTTAAAGACGTGTTAAGGAAAAAAGTCGAAATAGCCGGTGATAGCTGGAACACAGTTAAATACCCGTTCATGTTGCCCAAAGAAGCTGTCGTCACAGGCGTCGAACTTCATTTTTACGGTGTCCCCGAACTAACTGTCGGCAATGAAGTTAATTCAATTTTTATTGATGGTGTTTGTCCAAAACAGTAACCTCCCCGTGCATCTCGAAACCGCTCTAGCCAGGCAATAATGTCACACTGGTCTGTGCCGTGGATTTATCGATATCTAACAACACTTCACAGTACTCGGTCTCTTCGCAAAGCGGAGTGGGATCGTCGGCACAACAACTTCCGGCGATGATACCGCTATACATGATACCCGCCTTTACCTGAATGAGTTGTTGGGTTTCTGTAACCTTAAGAATCGTAGCACTGAAGGCACTATCGCTGACGACGCTGCTTTGTGTCAGCGCCTGTTGCAGAGGCAAAACCTCGTGATCCAGATCCTGGATTTCACTTTTCAATACACTTTCAAAGGATGGACTGCCCCATGCGTCCAGTGAATTGACGAGTTTCATGCAATGCTGACCCGGTTGATTGCCTGAAAAGAATTATAGTTGATTACTGAAAAAATGATCAGTCATCACCTGACTTACTGATAACGAAAGCAATTTCAGTCGTAAAATTACCAATACCACGGTAACTGGTTTGTATCCAGCCCTGTTGTTCAAGATACTCAGTCATTTCCTTATTCATATCAGGATTACCACATAGCATGACGCGATCGTGATCCGGCTCGGCTTTTGGTAGACCCAGCCGTGTAAATAATTCACCGGAGCGAAACAGATCGGCGCCCCGCTCTGTCGTGACAAAAGCTTCGCGGGTGACAGTTGGCACATAGTAAAGGCGGTCGTTTTCGATGGCCTCAATTTCTTGCTTGTAGGCCAGTTCGGCTACGGTGCGTACGCTATGAATCAATATCACATTTTCAAAATATTCATACAGCCTGGGATCACGGATCAGGGAGATGAACGGCGCCAATCCGGTTCCAGTTGAAATCAGATAAAGGTTGCGACCAGGCTGGATATGTTTCAGTGTCAGCGTGCCCGTTGTTTTACTGTTAATCCAGACATTATCACCTTCACGAATCCTGGCCAGATGGCTGGTAAGCGGGCCATCTGGGATATGTATACTCAGAAACTCCAGGTGATCACGATCATTGGTTGAAACAATGGAATAAGCGCGCGCAATCATTTTCCCTTCCGGGCGTAAACCGATGGTAACAAACTCACCGTTTTCAAAGGTAAAGTCTTCAGGGCGCGTGGTTGTCAGACTGAATGTCTTGTCCGACCACTTTCGAATGGATGTCACTGTCTGTTCTGAATAAGGCACGGCTTAACTCATGAATGAAATATATGATGATAACTATTTATATAGATAATTATTATATAGATAGTTCCATCAACACCCGCTTTCAAGCCAGAATAACTTTCACAAACAAGGGTTATTCTGTTAGCGCTGTTCAGCCTTGAACTCTATAACCAACGTCGTACATTTTGCTTATATGATCTGTAAGCCTCACCGAACTTTCCTTCCAGATAAGCTTCCTCCGGCTTAATGGCAAAATGATGCAGACACCAGGCGCAAAGCGGAGTGAGAAACAAAATCCATGGATTCCAAAACAGAATGGCAAAGCCAATTGTGCCGATCACCATTTGCAAATACATCGGGTTGCGTGTGAAGCGAAAAGGCCCCTGTTGCAGGATGTGAGTCGTCGGCTTCCAGGGATTTTCACTTTGCCCACTACGCCGGACCAGTATCACTGGCCACAGGCCAAGACCTAAAATAGCAAAAACAATAACGACACCACCCAGCCAGTAGCGGTCAGGAGCCGGGATCGCAAATCCCAGTTCTATTGGAATCAAATAGTTAAGCCCGGCTCCAACCAGGATCACAACTAGTGGGACAGCGGGTGGAAATACGCGTACCCTGGCTCGATCCTTTTGTTCATCCATTTGAAAATCTCCATAGCTGCTTAAAACTACTTCGCTTTGTAATGCATCCGATTCAATTTTAGTTTGCAGGGCGTCGGCCTTCAAATAAATCACGTTCCGCACGAATTGCACTGGCCATGTGATCTCGAAACATCAGCACTCGCGCAGTGCGTTTCAGATCTGGATGAAATAACAACCAGAGGCCGAGGTTAAGATCTGGATCCGGATCACTGAAACGGGTCAAGGCTGGATCCGCATCTCCCATAAAGCAGGGCAGGAAAGCGATCCCAAGGTTCTCCCTTAATGCCGCCTGTGTTAACAAAGTATCGTCAACACTGAAGTGATGACCCTGCTGGCCACAGTTTTTTTTGGTCCAGCTACGATGAAATTGACAACACTCTGCACCTAACCACTTCGCTTCACCACCCTGTTCACGTAATTGCGTAATATAGTCGTGGCTACCATAAATCGTTGTCGCCACCGTCGTCAGTTGTTTACCGATCAAGGTATCCGTGGGTGTATTGGTTAACCGGATTGCCACATCGGCCTCGCGCTCCGGGAGGCTAACGTCGTCATTAGAGACCATGATATGCAGATCCACATCTGGATACTGATGACTGAAACTGGCAAACATCGGCATCAGGACCGTTGTCGCCATATTGTTGATCGCCGTTACGCGCAAAGTCCCTTTCAGGCTGGTATCCTTACCCAGCAGGGCACTATCAACTTCGAGGACCTCGTTCTCCATGCGGCTCGCCGCCAGCTTGAGATTCTCCCCTTCCGGTGTCAGCTCATAACCGCTCTTTTTTCGCTCCAGTAGGCGAACCCCGAGCTTTTCTTCCAGACTGCGCATCCGCCGGGACACGGTCGAGTGTTGCACATCCAGTTGTTTGGCGGCCCCGCTGATGGAACCGGTACGGGCTACCGCCAGAAACAGTCTTAGATCATCCCAATTCATCCTGCACCTCCACGGCAAGGCCTGATTGTGCATTTTTGCACATAAAGTGTCATTTTATCGGGAATTGTCGCAAAAAATAATCACTCTAGACTTGATGCCATCGAATCAAACAAAGCCAAAGGAGATAAGCCATGAATCAGCCACAATTCGACCCCATCAAGTACAAGCAAACCACCCTGCAACAGTGGAATGCCGCTGCCGAGGCCTGGCACCGCTGGGGACCTTTATTATCCCGCTGGTTAGGACCCGCCACCGAAACCATGCTCGATATGGCCAGCGTGAATACTGGCCAGCGGGTACTGGATGTCGCAGCCGGCGCCGGCGAACAGACCCTGACGGCGGCGAAACGAGTCGGTGATAACGGTCATGTGCTTGCCACTGACCTGTCACCCACTATCCTGGAATTTGCTACCTCGGCGGCGAAACTGCAGGGCTTCAAAAATATTTCTACCCGGGTTATCGATGGCGAGGCATTAGCTGAGCTAGATACCGAGCCCTTCGATGCCGTGATCTCTCGGGTTGGCTTGATTTATTTTCCAGACCAGCAGAAGGCGCTGACCGGGATGCGTAATCAATTAAAAGAAGGCGGCAAGATGGCCGCCATGGTCTATTCCACCGCCGAAAAGAACAAGTTCTTTTCGGTGCCGGTGTCCATCATTCGCCGCCGCGCCAAGTTGCCGCCTCCTCTGCCCGGTCAACCCGGCCCGTTTAGTCTCGGTGACAAAGAAACACTACACGCGACTTTAAGCAAGGCGGGATTTAGAGATATTCAAATCAAGCGTATCAATTCGCCAGTACGCGTGAGTTCAGCTAACGAGTGTCTGCAGTTTGAACAGGAATCCTTCGGTGCCTTGCACCAGATGTTATCGGGGCTGTCACCTACCGAACAGGATGAAGCCTGGGATGAAATCGAAGAGGCCCTGCAGGAATTTGAAGACAATGGCCAGTTCGAAGGCCCATGCGAAATGCTGGTAGCAGTTGGAACTAAATAAAGTGTTAAACAGAACATGGAGGCAGAGAGCAGGCTCTAAGTTACAGATCTGCTCTCGCCCCTTTTAACTGTGACCCTTGTTTTCAAAGTGAACAAAGTCGATCAGAAATACCGCGCCCAGCATCAGGGCTTTTTTTTCGATTTCCCATTGTGCGGGAAACATCACGCCAAAATTGTCCGCGTCGGTAAAGCCTTCTTTTAAGAGACCGCTCCATTTCTTGCTAATCTTACCGAGTTCAACATCATTTTTTCTGATTTGGAAAGTCCAGGGATGTAGTATCGGACCGAATAATTGATAAACTTCCTGACCGGTACGATCAATGACTGAATAAATCCGTCGTAACAACGAAAACCGCTTCTTGATAATGCCCAGCCTTCTACCCTGCGCATCTAAAATTTCTGCTTCATGAAAATAAAATCGAAACGGACGGACGATACGTATCACCACCTGATTATGCTCGTTTGCCACTACTACTTTAAATGGTCGAAGTGCCTTGAGAAATAAACGCAACAGCAACGACCCGGCTTCTTCTGCAGCCAGGTAGAGCCTGTTTCCACGCATGTCAGATACTATATACTTATTTTTTGTCTCAAAGCCGGTGATGATTTCTCCCAGTTCTTTTTGCTGGCTAACCATGAGACTGTCAATCGATTTTAGTTTTTCCATTATTCACTCTGGCCTCGAACTTCATTTCTTTTCGCTAATGCTAATTACTGCAAAATTAATAATTCATTGCCCACCCTGCAGGGCCCGGTTATGCGCGATCTCATGTGGAAAAGGTATCCGCGTTGCAACCGCCCATTTTTTACCATTAATGACGACCGCGCCTTTTTGTTTGCGCGTCTTCATGAAATCCCGAAACGCCTGCCTGTATTTATAGGGCAGGAAAATACTGTAACCATCTCCTCTTTTTATACTTGATTTCGATTTTGTGTCCGGCCAGCCTTTATGCCAGATAATGGATTTATCCGGCGCATATTCATACGGCCAGATCATCACTTCCAGGTAAGCCGGTGACCAGGGGATGGCGCCCTTATGACTGAACCCCGTCAAATAATCATAGACCTGCAATATTTCCGGAGGTGCCTTTTGCCTGTGAATGGCGTTCCTGCCCAGATTCCCATAGACTGTACGTTTGATTAATGCGGAGGACTTCTTCACTTCTTCATCATTAAAATAGTGTAACTCGACAACAGGCTGGTCACTAGCAGTAGTGAGTTCAATATAATCATCAAATTTATCCAGTACCGATAGTTTGTTTAGCAAGTCAGCGTTTTCTTTTTTATTCAGGCTCACCGTGTAGTAAGCTTCTTTGTCGGTACCCCGGTTGGTCAGATATATTGTCTTACCACTTGCGTAATTGACAAATAGCGGTGAATCAGAACCAATCACCATTAACCAGGGATTACGCTCAAACAGAATAATATTGACACTGTCAAAACCAAAGGCGACAGACGAAAATATGACCGAGAGCACGACGAATAGAGTTGTGGCAATCCGCATCGTATAGCTATACTTTTTCTGTACCCGCTTTTTTATAGCCAGTTTCACGACTAATTCCGGTGTAGGTGAAATGTGTAACGTTTCCCAATATTTCACTGATCGCTGTTATCATCCATATCAACTGGTTCTTTGCTGAATACTTTTTTACCAGTAAACATGGCCGATACCAGGCCATTGCCTTCTCTTAATTCCGTCACGATAACACCAATTATATGCAGCAATATGCTAATGACGAGCACGTAAAAAACAAGTTTGTGCACGGTTATATAGGGCTTTCTAAACTCCCGCATTTGTTTATAGGCTGACTGGTCCATCCCTTGCCTGGAACCTGGTTTCAGTTCAGACAGCTTGCTGTGATCCTCTCCTGAACCGGTGACCCACTCAGCTATCTCATGGCCAAAAGGAGGAAGATACAAATCTGTACCCGCCAGTACCAGCCC
>JASFLL010000070.1:0-6693 GCA_050118115.1 Thioalkalispiraceae bacterium | reverse complement strand
CATGATTCGACGCTGATCGTTCAGATCCTTCTGGATAGATTCCAGAGCTTCATCTTCGATTTGCTTGGCACGGGTATCTTTTTCAAGACCATCACGAGTAAAGACCTGGACATCGATAACAGTACCAATCATGCCTGATGGAACGCGTAATGAAGTATCTTTAACGTCAGAGGCTTTCTCGCCAAAGATGGCGCGCAGCAGTTTTTCTTCCGGTGTCAGTTGAGTTTCACCTTTAGGTGTCACCTTGCCGACCAGGATGTCACCCGGATTGACTTCCGCACCCAGGTAAACGATTCCGGCTTCATCCAGTTTTGATAGCGCAGCTTCACCAACGTTTGGAATATCGCCAGTAATCTCTTCACTACCCAGCTTGGTATCACGTGCTACACAGGTCAGCTCTTCGATGTGGATAGTGGTATAACGATCCTCCTTGACCACATTCTCGGAAATAAGAATAGAGTCTTCGAAGTTGTAACCATTCCAGGGCATAAAAGCCACCAGCATATTTTGTCCCAGGGCCAGTTCACCCAGGTCAGTGGATGGACCATCCGCCAGCACATCACCACGGGCGATCTCATCACCCGGACGTACCAGAGGACGCTGGTTAATACAGGTGTTCTGATTAGAGCGGGTATATTTGGTGAAGTTATAAATATCAACACCAGGCTCACCAGGGATGGTTTCATCATCATTGACACGAACCACAACACGGGCTGCGTCAACCGAATCAACAACACCACCACGCTTGGCAACCACGGTTACACCCGAATCAATGGCAACGGTACGTTCCATACCGGTACCTACTAACGGTTTATCCGCACGTAACGTCGGTACCGCCTGGCGTTGCATGTTTGAACCCATCAGGGCCCGGTTGGCATCATCGTGCTCGAGGAATGGAATCAAGGATGCAGCAACCGAAACAATCTGCTTGGGCGAAACATCCATGAACTGAATTTTGTCCGGGGTCGATAGACTGAATTCATTTAAATGACGGCATGGTACCAGGTCATCAATCAGTCGCCCCTTGTTATCGAGCGTTGCATTGGCCTGTGCAATTACATATTCACTTTCGTCGATGGCTGACAGATACTCGATTTCATCCGTAACTTTGCCATTTACAACTTTACGATATGGTGTTTCCAGGAAACCATAAGGGTTTGTCTGTGCATACACAGCCAGCGAGTTGATCAAACCAATGTTCGGACCTTCAGGCGTTTCAATCGGACAAACACGACCATAGTGAGTCGGGTGTACGTCACGGACTTCGAAACCGGCACGCTCACGGGTCAGACCGCCCGGCCCTAATGCAGAGATACGGCGTTTATGGGTAATCTCTGACAGTGGGTTGTTCTGGTCCATGAACTGGGACAGTTGCGATGAACCAAAGAATTCCTTGATAGCGGCTGATACCGGTTTGGCATTGATCAGCTCCTGTGGCATCAGGTTGTCCGACTCAGCAAGTGATAGACGCTCTTTAACGGCACGTTCAACACGAACCAGACCAACACGGAACTGGTTTTCAGCCATTTCACCAACGGAACGAATACGACGGTTACCCAGGTGATCGATATCATCAACCACGCCTTTACCGTTCCGGATATCGAGCAGGACCTGGATGACACTGATGATATCGTCAAAACTCAAAGTGCCTTCACCGGTGGTCTCTTTACGTCCCACGCGACGATTAAATTTCATGCGACCGACGGCAGACAGGTCATAACGTTCTTCATTGAAGAACAGGTTATTGAACAGGTTTTCTGCTGCTTCTTTTGTAGGTGGCTCACCCGGACGCATCATCCGGTAGATTTCAACCTGCGCTTCCAGCTGAGTTGTTGTCGAGTCAATGGCAAGCGTGCTAGAAATAAACGGACCATGGTCAAGATCGTTAGTAAAGATGGTCTGGAACTCTTTCAGACCAAGTTCCTTGATTTTTTCCATGACCTCTTCAGTAATTTCAGTATTGGCTTCGATGGCAACTTCACCGGATTCTTTGTCGACGATCTCATGCGCAATCACCTTGCCCATCAAGTATTCCTCGGGCACGTCAAGCATACTGACATTCGCTCTTTCAAATTCACGAATGTGGCGCGCGGTAACCCGGCGGCCTTCTTCGACCAGGGTCTTGCCCTTGATCTTGATATCAAAGGTCGCGGTTTCACCACGTAGACGCTCGGGAACCAGTTCCAGCTGCCAGCCTTCCTTACCCAGTTTGAATGTGTTCTTTTCAAAGAACATATCCAGGATTTGTTCCGAACTGTAACCCATGGCACGTAACAGGATCGTAACCGGTAATTTACGACGGCGATCGATACGGGTGAAAACACAATCTTTAGGATCGAACTCAAAGTCCAGCCATGAACCACGGTATGGAATAACGCGGGCATTGAACAACAACTTACCAGATGAGTGGGTCTTGCCGCGGTCATGATCGAAGAACACACCTGGCGAACGATGCAGCTGGGAAACAATCACACGCTCGGTACCATTGATAATAAAGGTACCGGTGTCGGTCATTAAGGGCATCTCACCCATATAGACTTCCTGCTCGCGGATGTCCTTGACCGTTGGGGTTTTAGATTCCTTGTCATAAATAACCAGACGAACCTTAACGCGCAGAGGAGCAGCGTAAGTGACACCACGAGTCAGACATTCCTTGGTATCAAATGTTGGTGTACCCAGGCGATAGCTGACAAACTCCAGTGCCGCATTACCTGAGTAACTCGTAATTGGGAAAACAGACTTAAAGGCAGCGTGTAGACCCTGATCATTGCGACCTTCCGGATCCATACCTTCTTGAAGGAATTCCTTATATGAGTTGATTTGTGTTGCAAGCAGGAATGGTACGTCGAGTACTGAAGCTTGCTTACCGAAATTTTTACGAATCCGTTTTTTCTCGGTATATGAGTAACCCATTGCTTTTCGCCCTCTGTCTGTTCGTCAATCAGGTCCAGCCGGTGTTGGCGACCTGTAAATTTTTTAAATACAAAAACACGACAACACCAGCCGGTGACCTTACGGCCACCAGCTAGCGCTATTGTCATGTTTTATAAGATAAAGATGCCACCTGATGGTGCGTAGTGTAGCCGGTTTTTCCCAAAAATGGGAGTTCCCGGCGACACAAAAACAGGTGAAAACCTTACTTAAGCTCGACAGATGCGCCGGCTTCTTCAAGTTGTTTCTTCATCTCTTCGGCTTCAGCCTTGGCTACACCTTCCTTCAGTGGGGATGGTGCACCTTCAACCAGTTCCTTGGCTTCTTTCAGGCCCAGACCTGTGATGCCACGAACGGCTTTAATAACTGCAACCTTGTTGTCACCGAAGCCGGCCAGAACGACGTCAAATTCGTCTTTCTCTTCAGCAGCGGCAGCTTCTCCACCAGCGGCAGCTGGCGCAGCGGCAACGGCAGCAGCGGCAGATACGCCGAACTTCTCTTCCATTGCTTCGATTAAATCAACCACTTCCATAACGGTCATGTTTGAAATTGTTTCCAAAATGTCTTCTTTTGAAACAGCCATTTTGACTCTCCTAAAGTTAAAATATACCTTAATTAATTAAGGGTTAAGATTCTTCGTGTTTGCAATCTGGAGGTCGTCATGAGCGCAGATAAGACAAGGCAAAAATTTCTGAGGAAGCGCGGTTTACTGGTCGTAAATGAGCATTCCGAAGCAAATTTTTAACGCCGTATTATCAAGCGCAATAGACCTCCTAGCCTGCGGCTTTCTGATCGCGAACTGCTGCAAAGGTACGTACCATCTTGCCAGGTACCTCGTTGAGGGTACGGGCCAGCTTGGTAACCGGGGCCTGCATAACCGACATAAGCATGCTGATCGCCTGCTCCTTGGTCGGAAGCGATGCCAGACGTTCAATTTCGTTTGCAGCCAGCAGCTGCCCACCTACTGATAACGCCTTGACCACCAGTTGTTCATGTTCTTTTGCGAAGGCCTTGATCACTCTCGCCGCTGAACCCGGATCCTCTTGTGAGAACGCCAGAATCAGGGGACCCGTGAAGGTCTCGCTCATACATTCGTAGTCCGTTCCTTCTACCGCGCGTTTTGCCAGTGAGTTCTTCACAATACGAAGATACACACCACCTTTACGTGCTTCTGAACGCAGTTCATTCATCTCATTGGATGAAATTCCTGTGTATTCAGCCGCAACTGCAGAATGCGCTGTAGCAGCAATTTCGGCGACATCAGCCACAATGGCTTTCTTTTCCTCAAGACTGAGTGCCACGCGAATTCACCTCTCTTAAGTTTGTTTAAAATTGTGATGGCTATTACCAGCGGCAACAACATCACACCCATTTTTGATGGGCCAAAAATTCATCGGCTCACCATCTACACAAGCCGATTTCTCGTTTAATTCTGAATTCGTCCAGGGTCAGAGCTAAAGATCTGACCCTATGCTGATATCCAGCTACTCGTGGTCTTTGATGGATCCGTCTCTGCCATACAACGGCGGAAACGAAGCCACAAAGTCTGTAAATAGGATGGGGCAAGTACCCCACCCTAAAAATTTCTAGGCAAAAATCGAACTGTCGATTGCGATACCTGCACCCATGGTGGTCGATACCGTCACTTTCTTCAGATATTGGCCTTTCGCAGAAGCTGGTTTGGCCTTTTTCAGGTCTGCAACCAGTACTTCCAGATTCTCTTTCAGTTTACCCGCATCAAAATTTACATTACCGATAGGGCAATGGATGATACCGGCCTTGTCAGTTCGATAACGCACCTGTCCAGCCTTGGCGTTGGTCACTGCAGTTTCAACGTCAGGCGTCACCGTACCTACTTTTGGGTTTGGCATCAGGCCGCGAGGACCCAGGATCTGACCCAGGGTACCGACAACACGCATCGCATCTGGTGTCGCAATGACAACATCAAAATCCATGTTGCCTTTTTTGATATCTTCAGCCAGGTCTTCGAAGCCTACGATATCGGCACCGGCGGCCTTGGCCTTGTCGGCGTTTTCGCCCTGTGCGAACACGGCAACGCGTACACTCTTGCCGGTACCATGCGGCAAGACGGTTGAACCACGCACAACCTGGTCAGATTTACGTGGATCCACGCCCAGGTTCACGGCAACGTCAACGGACTCGGTAAACTTGGCTTTGGGTAGATCGATGATGAGCGACATGGCTTCATCGATGGCGTAAGTCTTGTTGCGATCAATTTTCTCGGCAATCGCCTTCTGTTTTTTAGTCAGCTTGGCCATTTACACACCCTCCACTTCGATACCCATGCTGCGTGCGGTACCTGCGATAGTACGCACTGCGGCATCCATATCGGCTGCAGTAATATCAGGCTCTTTGGTCTTGGCAATTTCTTCCAGTTGTGCACGATTTACCTTACCGACCTTATCGCGGTTAGGTACGCCGGAGCCTTTGGCAATACCCGCTGCTTTCTTTAACAGAATTGAGGCAGGTGGGGTCTTGGTAATAAAGGTAAAGCTGCGATCACTATATACTGTAATAACAACAGGAATTGGCAGACCCTTTTCAACTTGCTGGGTCTTGGCATTAAATGCCTTACAGAATTCCATGATATTAACACCATGCTGACCCAGGGCAGGACCAACCGGCGGTGACGGATTTGCCTCATTAGCAGGCACTTGCAGCTTGATGTAAGCTTCAATCTTCTTAGCCATTTTGTTTACTCCTTAGCGGGTACAAGCGCCTGGCAAAGGCTCCCCGGTAGATCAAAATTTTTCAAAAGCCCCGAAATCGGGCATTTTGAACAAAAAATAAGTTATCTCAACGGTCAATCTGCAGACCGGAGACATACAAGGGTGGCGGATTATACACAACCCCTTGCAGAAGAACAAAAAATGATCAGCTTTTTTTCAGCCTAGCCTTTCTCGACCTGACCAAATTCCAGGTCTACCGGGGTAGAACGACCAAAAATCGAGACTTCCACCCGTAAACGGCTCTTTTCGTAGTCCACTTCCTCAACCACGCCGTTAAAGTCATTAAACGGACCATCGGTAATCCGTACCACTTCACCCGGCTCGAACAGGATCTTGGGACGGGGCTTCTCCGCACCTTCCTGGACACGATTCAGGATTTCGTCAGCCTCGCGGTCACTAATAGGTGCAGGCTTATCAGAGGTTCCGCCAATAAAACCCATCACCTTGGGAACGTCTTTCACCAGGTGCCAGGTATCGTCGTTCATATCCATTTGCACCAGCACATAACCGGGAAAGAACTTGCGATCCGATTTACGCTTTTGCCCATCGCGCATTTCGACCACTTCTTCAGTCGGCACCAGCACTTCACCGAAATGATCTTCCATTCCGCGCAATTTAATCCGCTCTTCCAGCGATCGCTTAACCTGCGATTCAAAACCAGAATAGGCGTGTACTACATACCAACGAAGACTCATCCGATTTGCCCCGCAATCAAATTAGTGCCGTCACAGCCCACTTAAGGACCGAGTCGATCAGGAAAATAATGACACTTAGAATCGCCACCGCAACCACAACAATCAACGTTGTCTGGGTTGTTTCACGACGGGTTGGCCATACCGTCTTGCGCAATTCCATAGCAGCAGCTCGAGAGAAGGCAACCAACTGTCCGCCCAACTGGGTTGTTACAGCGATACCAGCAGCCACACCAATTACAACAAGCAAACCAAGAACACGATAAAACACGCTTGGTACCTGATCTTCCAATATATGGTAACCAGCGATACCCGCCGCA
>JASFLL010000069.1:0-6708 GCA_050118115.1 Thioalkalispiraceae bacterium | reverse complement strand
ATGTGTAATTGCTGTGTCTGTCCATGGAAGTGCCTGTCCTTTTTATTGTTTTAAGTGTGCTACGTGCCTGCGGTTTCTTATATGAACACCTGCCAGTAGCAACAGCAACAACACCCAGATAGGATCAAAACGACCATTCTCACTTAAGCTACAACCACTGTTGCCACCGGGTCCTCCACCACTGAGGAAAAAGTTGACCGTAATCTCGACGTTATCCGTTTCAGTAACGCCATTGCTGGTCGCGCTTAATTCAAACACCAGGTTGCCGGTACTCGCCGGGGCGGCAAAACTCGGTGTCAGGCTGGTCGCATTGTTCAGGGTCACAGGTGTGCCACTCACCTGTGTCCAGGTATAGGTAATGGGATCACCGTCCGGGTCGGATACGGATCCGGATAAAGTGACAGCTTCATTGTCACGAACATTTTGGTCCGGACCGGCATTGGGAACCGGCGGGGCATCATCGCCGCATAAATAGACCCGGAAGTTATCGATGGTCCAGGGGCCTGACTCAACCGTCTCATCGGCCAGGCTTCTAAACCGCAACCGGACCCATTCACCGGCCAGGCTACTGAGATTCAGTCGGGTTGAATTGAAACCATTACTGAAACCGGTGAAGGCGTTTTGGCCATTCTGTGGGTTAGTAAAGGCCAGTGCGCCGTTATAATTCCGTCCGGAATCGATCAGGCCACTGGCATCCTGCCAGGTAGTGCCATTATCGATACTGTATTCAATCACGCCACCATCATAGTTGGTGTTTGTGCCTGGATTAGTTTCAAAATAGAAAGCCTGCTCGAAATGAATGTAAGCAGTCGTACTCGCGGGGACGCGAATCGCGTTGGTCATTTGCAGTGAGCTGTCATTATCCGTGGTGGTGCTCACGCCGTTACCCAGTAATGTATAGGAGCCGGAATTGCCGCCAAGGTTTATATTGCCTGTCGACCAGACGCCATTCCCCAGGGTATTGACGATGGTCCAGTTAGCCAGGCTATTAGTTTCGAAGTCATCGGCAAACAGGTCATAGACATTGATACCCATGGGGCAGATCTGGGCGCTGGGTGCATAACTGGCATTGGGGGCCTGGTTCATCTCTACGGCAGTCAGCGCAGGCTGGACCGTATCGGTGCAATCGGCGGCATCCAGATCAGTCGAACCGACAAGATCAGTACAGGCAGCAACTAAGGCGTTATAAAGATCCAGATAATCTGATCCCGTGGTTAAATAAGCGGTCTGTACGCGATAATAAAGTTTGGCTGTCTTGGTGATGCCCATGCCGGTTACGGTCTGGCCATTGAACGTGCCACCGTCGACCATCAGGGTTACTGCCTTGTTGTTAACGCCACTGTTGATATGGACGCCGCCGTTATCGTCGGCGCCGATATAAAAGTTAGTGCTGGTCATGCGATCGGGATCGCCAAAGGGACCCGGATTACTCATGTTGCGGACCACGCCGACCGCAGCGGGTAAATCTTCGCCCAGTTGCCAATTGACGCTGGCACCATCGGTACCGGCTACATTGGTTTGATCCACGAACTCTCCCCAGACATCGGAAAGGGATTCGTTAATGGCGCCCGACTCTGAAAGATAAAGCAGGTTTGATGTTCTCTCCGTGACGCCATGGGTCAGTTCATGGGCGACCACGTCATCGGCCAGAGAAAAGCCATCGCCGTAAACCATCTGGTTAGTCGCACCGAGATAAGGTGTACTCCCTAACCAGAAGGCGTTCTCAAATGGTGTTGCGGTGCCCGCCGCATCGCCGAAGTGAACGGTAGAGGTGATCATCATGCCCGCGCCATCGATACCATCGCGGCCGTGGGTATTAAAATAAAATTCGTAGGTGTCGCGGGCATAATCGTGGGCGGCATCGGTATCTGCATCACCCGAGGCACAGGGGTCCGTGGCCTCACTGCAGATCAGGGAACCTGGCAGCACATACATGTTATTGGCGGTGCGCGTCTCGCGTAACAGGGCTGTATCAACTTGATTAAAGTGTAAAACGACACCGCCGCTCCTGGCGTCGACCAGAATGTACTCGTTGATCGGTGCCACGGTATTGGGTGCGACGTTGAGTTGCCAGACCAGGCTGGATGACGACCGGGTGCGGACGATCAGGCTCGGGTCGTAGACGGATAACACTGGCGTTGACGAAACTAACTGGTCTGCCGGTAACTGATACCATTTGGCCACCGCCTGCATGGCCGTATCACTGGCCTGTTCGGCGCTGATGGTTGGTGTAATATCGTCAAGTGGTGTATTGGAAATTTCGCCAGACATGGACAGCAACTGGTTCTGGTCGTTTACGTTTGCCACCAGTTCAGCACCGATCATGGGGAGTCCCTTGTGCATCTGACCATAACGGATGTGGGTTCCGGAATTTTGTGTCTCTAGTTTTTCAATGCGCAGTTGTTGTGCGGGATTTTTAATACCAAACTGCGGAGCAAACTGGTTGGCAACAGTTTCTGATAAGGTTTGTTGGCCATTATTTTTTATCGCTACAGGGCCGGTCTTTCCGCGCAACATACGCAGCTTGTGACTGGAATGATCACGCTCATACTTGAAAGCCGGGTTGGCAGTGTAGGCTGCATCAGCTTCAGCATGTGCGGTGGACGGACAGCCCATATTTAAAGTTGCAACCATGCCTACAGTGATAAAAAGCGTTTTGAAAACGCCGGCAGGCAAAAAATGACGATACATCTGGTCTTTCCCCACTTCAGTTCAAAGTTATTGTTAACGTTAATTCGGGCCTGTAGGTTTTTTTATTTTGGGCCTCGTAGCCTGTAATGATATCAGCACCGCCACAGGGGTGCCCTTACAAAGATGTCACAGTTGGTTAAATAGTAGACAATTTAACTAATCCTTACAATTTGTTTGTGGTTTGCAGTAGATAAAACAGCGGCTGGATGTTTTACACTGTGAACCATATCGCCTTGGGCCGGGACCTGCCCGCCAATGAGGGAGATCAGGGCGTAACGCCGACGTGGGGATAATGATAAAAATCGTTCGTGACTGGCAGTTTTACCTTTGCCTGGGCCTGGGGCCCCTGGCCTGGTGGCTGATTGCCTTTGTATACCCCGTGCGTGACAGCTTTGCCATGCCGGCCATGCCCTGGCTCCAGTTGTTAATGGTCTTGCTGATTTACCCGGTACTGGAGGAAATCGTCTTTCGGGGCCTGGTACTGGAATTTGTCAGCAGGCACGTCCACGCCCGGTTTGGGCTGCTCAGCGGGGCGAACCTGCTGACCAGTGTCCTCTTCGTGGCCGCACACCTTATATATAATGCCTGGGCCTGGGCGTTGCTGGTGTTTTTCCCCTCCCTGGTGTTTGGCTATCTGAAGGAGCGGCACCAGTCGCTAATCTCACCGGTGGTCATGCACAGTTTTTATAACCTGGGATTTGTCTGGTTCTTCTGGCGATAGTCAACAGCCAAAAAAAAGGCGCATCAGGGGGTGATGCGCCGAACTACATTTTTGGAGGAGTGTGTAGAAAACCTGTTAAGCAGCGAGCTCCTTGGCTTCACGTGCTTTCTTTGCGTCTTCCGGGCTATATGCCTTACCGGACCAAAGCATTTCGTATGCAATTTCTTCGTTACCGTTTTCACAAAGTTCCAGCACCTGCTTGAACAATGGCTGGAATGTCTCGGACTTATGAGACTCTTCGTGGTCTTCGAAGCTTTTCCAGAAAGTAATTATGAGTGCTTCTTTACCCTTTAGTTCACTTTCTACGGGCTGACCGATGGTCGATCCTTCATTGGAAACGGCACCGCTGTTTAGCGAGACGAAACCGCCGATAAAGCCTGTGTCAGAGTGGTATGTTTTTACGTTCTCACATAAAAAGGCAACGCGCTCCTGCAGGTCATCAGTTGTATATTCCGGTTTCAGGATGACTCTGTTGATTGTGACAACACCATCATGTGGAAAGTTTGCAATTAAACCTGACATAGAACACCTCCTAACTAATATGTTAGTAATTAAGCAATTACTAATATAGTAGTTACCCCATAAGTAAAAATCAAGTGAATTGATAAAAAATTAATAGCCCAACTAATTTACTCAGATATTGAGTGAGTTATCAACATTAAGTAGTAACTATATGAAAAATAAAGATTTTAGACCAATTAAGGGGCTGTAAAAGTTGAAATTGCTGGGCTTTGGCTAAACCAATCCTTATAAATTATCCATGGGAAGCCGGAATCAGCTGGTGTGTTTGTTCCAGAGGCTTTTCAGGTTTTCTGATAATGTCATCGGGTCAAACGGCTTGGGTATCACGTCAATCGCGCCTTCTTTTCTTAATTGTTCGATTTCAGACGGTCTGACCTTGGCGGTCATGAACATGGCCGGGGTCTGTTCAAGGCCCGGTTGCTTGCGAAGTTCCTGCAGGGTTGAGACACCGTCCATACCGGGCATCATGACATCAAGCAGCAACAGGTCCGGTTTAAAATCCTGTGCCTTTTCGATGGCTTCGAAACCGGAAGAACAGACTTCGAGGATAAAGCCACCGACACTTTCCAGGGCAATGCGGGCCACCGCCTGGATGTCCGGTTCATCTTCCACATATAAAATCTTTTTCAGTTCCATGCTTGTTACTCCGGTTTCCCTGCCGCGTTGGGGAAGCTGCTACTCGAGTCTATTGCCGGCAGCTCAAGATGATCGGTGTTGGGATCCTTCATGATATTTTCACTGTCACGCTCGCGGATGACCGACATGATGACATTAATAAGTTCATGGCGGCTATCTTTTGATTTAACCAGGGCCGCTTTGACTTTTTCTGCCACACCCGGACCTACCTCGTTGGATGAGAAGATCACCACCTGTGGCATATATTCCACTTCATCCAGGTCGCGTATCAGATCCAGACCAGAGCCGTCGGTGAGTTCCACATCCAGCAGGATCAGATCATAAACATCTTCACGTAATTTTTGCTGGGCTTCACTGAGTGTCGGGGCAAGTACCAGATCAACTTCACCGCGTAGCAGGACGCGAACCATTTCAAAGATAATCGGATCATCTTCAACGTGCAGGATGCGTGGCAGTCCCTGCTTATGGCTGGCGATCAGTTTTACCGCCGACAACAGTCGATCTTCATTAAGTGGTTTCTCCAGCCAGTCAATAATACCGAAGGCCCGACCATTTAAACGGCGTTTGTGTTGATCGGCAATCGCGGAGACAACGATAACCGGCAGCTCACGAGTTCGATCCTGCCGGCGTAATTCTTTGACCAGCTTGATACCATCCGGGTCATAAGGACGTCCCTGTTCATCCGGTAAGGCCAGGTCGAGGGTTACCGCCAGGTAGTGCTGTTCCTTGATCGCCTGTTTGGCCTGTTCGACGGTACGGGCAGTATCGGCATCGAAACCGGCCTGGGCGAGGATCATGCGTAACATGAATGCGATATCCGGATCGTCTTCACAGATAAGGATCCGGTACTTGGCCGGTGCTGGCAGGGAAGGACTTGCGTTATCCTGGTTTTGTGTCCACACCGGCAGATCGAAGAAGAAGGTCGTGCCGATGTTAACCCGTGAAATAAAATCAATCCGTCCGCCGTGTTGTTCGACGATAGCCTTACTGATGCTCAGACCCAGTCCGGTACCACTTAAGGCGCGCGTATCAGAGGCATCTGCCTGGGCAAATTTTTCAAAGATATGTTTCTGGAAGTTCTGTGGTATACCTTTACCGTTATCGGTAATCGAGATCCGGATCTTGTGTGAACGCCTGACTGCAGAGAGCTCAACCATGGCACCCTGCTTGGAGAATTTGGCGGCGTTGGACAACAGGTTATTCATTACCTGCATAAGCCGATCCTCATCCGCATATATCTGTACATCCGGGCACTGGGTGATAGAGAACTTGATACCGAACTGTTCGCCATAGGCATAGTTGGCCTGAATGGATGCCTCGAGAAATTCATGCAGGTTAAGCAGTTTGTAATGATAGACCATCTTGCCCGATTCGATTTTTTCGATGTCGAGAATATCATTGATTAACAGCAGCAGGCGTTCGGTATTTTTATTGGCGATATTCAACAGGGTGCTGGCCTGTTCCGGCAGACTGCCGACGGCACCGCCCACCAGCAGGCCCAGGGAACCACGTACCGAGGTAAGCGGGGTACGTAATTCGTGGGAGACGGTGGAGATAAATTCGTTTTTGATCTGTTCGACTTTTTTACGGGCGGTAATGTCGTTGAAGATGACCACCGCGCCGGAAATAATATCGTTTTTACGAATCGGCGTTACCGTGTATTCGACCGGGAACGAGCTGCCATCCTTGCGCCACATGACTTCATTGGAGACACGTTGAATATCACCTTCACTGATGGCTGCGTAGATCGGGCTGAATGAATATGGGTAATTGGATTTATCGTTATAACTGTGTTGCACGATATCATGCATGGGTTTACCAATCAGGTCGATGGCATCATAACCCAGCATGCGTGCCGCCGCCGGGTTAACAAAGGTGGTGCGGCCATCGAGGTCCAGACCATAGATACCTTCACCCGCTGACTCCAGCAACATCCGTGCACGTTCTTCGGCGTGTGCCAGGTTTTCAGCAGTGCGACGTCGTTCGGTAATATCACGGACGATGGCCACGAACCGCGGTTCCTGATCAATCGGGTAAATGTACTGCAGGAAGACTTCTACCGGGATCTTGCTGCCGTTGCGATGTTGATGGTACGACTCGAAAGTGATCGCGTTTCGTTGTCCGTCGATCATCGAATC
>JASFLL010000068.1:0-6712 GCA_050118115.1 Thioalkalispiraceae bacterium | reverse complement strand
TGCAAAACTCATTGTCTGGGCACTGGATTGGGACGATGTTCTGGATCGTGCAGAACGCGCACTCAATGACATCACGGTGGCAGGTGTTAAAACTACCATACCATATCAGCTGGAAATATTAAGGTCTGCAGAATTCCAGGCGGGTAAATTTGATACCAGTTTTGTTGCCACGCATCCTGAGTTAATCAATTATTCAGTACGTCGATCCAATCGAGAACTGGCAGCTGCTATTGGTGCTGCTGTCGCAGCCAGCATGGGTTTATAAAATTCATATGAGAAAAATACATATCACTGACACTATCTTGCGCGATGCGCATCAATCTCTGATTGCGACTCGCATGCGTACTGAAGATATGCTGCCGATTTGCGATAAGCTCGACAAAATTGGTTACTGGTCACTGGAAGTATGGGGTGGCGCCACTTTCGATGCCTGCATCCGCTTCCTAAAAGAAGATCCCTGGCAACGCCTGCGTAGTTTGAAAGAAGCTTTACCGAATACGCCACTGCAAATGTTATTACGAGGTCAAAACCTGTTGGGTTATCGCCACTATGCCGATGACGTGGTCAAAAGTTTCGTACAAAAGTCGGCTGATAACGGTATGGATGTATTTCGAATTTTCGATGCCCTAAACGACTTACGCAATCTTCAGGTGTCGATTGATGCTGTCAAAAAAGCCGGCAAACACGCCCAAGGTACCATCTGTTATACAACCAGCCCGGTGCATACCGTTGCGCAGTTTGTACAGCTCGGCAAACAGATGCAGGAGATGGGCTGTGACAGCATTGCCATCAAGGACATGGCGGGCCTGCTAACGCCGCATGTAACCGGCGAACTGGTGACCGCCCTGGTCAAACATTTATCCATACCCGTACATATTCATTCACATGCCACGGCTGGCCTGGCCGCCATGTGCCAGATGAAAGCCATAGAATGTGGCGCTTTTGCTATTGATACAGCGATTTCATCTTTTGCAGGTGGCACCAGCCATCCGCCGACAGAAAGCATGGTTGCTGCGTTACGGGGCACGCAATACGATACCGGTCTGGATCTGGAAGCGTTACAGGAAATTGGTTTTTATTTCTATGATGTTCGTAAAAAATATCATCAATTTGAAAGTGACTATACCGGGGTGGATACTCGCGTTCAGGTCAACCAGGTGCCAGGCGGTATGATCTCAAACCTGGCTCATCAACTCAAAGAACAGGACGCCCTGCATCGCATGCAGGAAGTACTCGATGAAATACCACGTGTCCGAGCCGACCTTGGTTATCCACCTTTGGTCACGCCTACTTCACAAGTCGTTGGCACCCAGGCAGTATTGAATGTGATTGCCGGTCAACGCTATAAAACCATTACCAATGAAGTAAAACTTTATCTTAAAGGCCGTTATGGTAAAGCACCAGGCAAAGTGAATGAGTCAGTGCGACGCCAGGCCATAGGAAACGAAGAAGTTATCGATGTTCGGCCAGCCGATCTGATCCCATCGGAACTCAACAAGTTAAAAAGTGAGATCGGTGAACTGGCTCATAATGCTGAGGATGTACTCACCTATGCAATGTTTCCTGATATTGGACGTGAGTTTTTACAACAACGTGAAGATGGAACACTGCAACCCGAGGAACTAATGCCACCAGGCGATACATCAAATGCAATACATATGGCGGCGACTGAATTTAATGTTGCGATGCATGGTGAGACTTATCACATTAAAATTAATGGTACCGGCTATCGCAGCCAGCCAACACGGCCCTATTATATAAGTATCGATGGCGTGCCTGAGGAAATTCTCGTCGAACCACTCGATAGTATCGTTATTGAAGCAGGTACCTCGAATGGAGAATCGCAAGCCAGTCATCATAAATCCGGGCAACGACCACGGGCCACCAAACCAGGTCATGTATCAACCTCGATGCCAGGTACAATTGTGGATGTATTGGTTAGTGTCGGTGACAGCGTGAATGCGGGTGATGCTGTCTTGATTACCGAAGCAATGAAAATGGAAACAGAAATTCAGGCACCCATTGAGGGTACTATCAAAGCTATTCATGTCACTAAAGGTAATACTGTTACACCTGATGAGATGTTAATCGAAATTTCAGATCAATAAAAATCCAGTATCGTTTATAATCTAATTTCCAAATAATTTTCGATTTAAGTAAGTATGAAATTAATTTTAGCCTCCACTTCCCCGTTCCGAAAAGCAATCCTGGAGAAATTGGACATTGCATTTGAAACCATGTCGCCAGATGTTGACGAGAGCGTTCTTGTCGATGAAATACCAGAACAAATGGTAGCCAGACTTGCCGAAGCAAAGGCCAAATCAGTAGGCAAGCAAATCAGTAAAGCATTGGTAATCGGATCAGACCAGGTAGCGCTCGTAGATGGTCAAATCCTTGGCAAACCTGGCACACATGAAAATGCAGTGAAACAACTACGTCGAGCCTCAGGCAAACGCATTAGCTTTCTCACCGGATTATGTGTGTACAACACAGAATCAAAACGTACTCAGCTAGAAGTCATCCCTTTCAATGTGATTTTTCGCCAGCTCACGGATAAGCAGATAGAAAATTACCTCCGCAAAGAACAGCCTTATAATTGCGCCGGCAGTTTTAAATCTGAAGGCCTTGGTATTGCTCTTTTTGAAAGACTTGAAGGCGACGACCCTAATACCCTGATTGGCCTGCCCCTGATTCGTCTAATCCGGATGCTCGAGAGTGAAGGATTTCCCGTCATTTGAATGTCGTGTCGAACCCTTATAGCATTACCTGATCAGATTTCTCATCCATGACCAGTCTCAATTTTTTTACACGATCCCTGGTCTAACTGTCTAGCTGAAAACCAAACACTAAAAGAACAATATATCTTTATATAACATATGGTTATAACATATTGTTGAGAAGTTTTATCAAGATATTAGCTGTGTACTGACAAGAACAGTACAACCTCAACCATATAATCTCTAAAGCCCGAGCCTGCCATGTCGATGATGTATATATAAATAGTGGTGCAATAACCTAATTGGCCACGTTGAGTAAAATTTATCGATAATGGAATCCACGAATGGAACAGGCCACATCCACAACAACCGCTAAGCCTATTGGCGGAAAAGAACGCCGCGCACACGTAAGACACCCGGTTTCTGTCCCTGTCGAAATCATGATCGAAGGCCTGGGCCAACGTAGTGCGGAAGCGCGTGATTTTTGCCTGGGTGGTTTATTGATAAGTTTTAACCCTGAACAGGCATTACCTTCTGATGTACCCCTGGAGCAAAGCCTTTGCCTGATCACATTAAAAATAAACGGTGATGATTTCAGAGTTCGTGCTCGAATTGCTCGTGCAGAAATTGATAGTATCGGTGTTGCCTTTATTAATCCCGACCAGATTGCTTTGCAGGCATTACAGCAACACGCAAAAGCAGATGCACAACCCAGTTCTCACGCACCTGATTCAGATGAAGCTGATTCACCTGCAGACAAAGTTAGTTCAGGGAAACTGTCCCAGATATTAAATGAGTGCAATCAAAAGACCAGAGCTATCACCAATATCCTGTTAAGTAAGTACTTTGACTCGGTGTCTGAACTTTTATTGCGTAATGCAAATCAAACTGATGACCTGGCATTACAAAACACTTATTTCAAGACTCTTGAAACAATAACTAACAATAGAAGCCTGATCACAACCAGCTTTAATAATTCAATAAATACCGCACTAGACAACAACACGAGCCTTAATACCGATAGCAACTCATCTGCGTCTTTACCTTCTCTTGGCTCACTGGAATTAATCAGCGATGAAGAATTTAATGTCTGGCTTGCCAACTCCAAAGTGATAAACAAAGTTGAGAGCGAGCACCCACAATTACTGGGAGAAATAGAACGTAGACTCAGCCATATCTACGGCGAGACTGTCGACCGTCGCAACAATCCATATGGCCCCTCTTTATTTGTTAACGGCTTCGAAAATACACTGCAAATACTGGAATTGAACAATGCCAGCAAGCCAGTTTGTTATGATGCGTTTAGAGCTGAGCTGGTAAATGTGACTGAAGAGCTCTACCAGAACATCAACCAGATACTTATCGATAACAATATTTTGCCGAACCTGAAAGATATACTGGCTGAAGCCAGAAAGCTAAATAATGATAAAAATGACGCACAAGAAAAGAGCGAACAAGTTGATGAGGAGCAAACGGCACCAGATCACACTGAAACAGAAAACACCATTATTCGCTCAAATGCTCAATCCAATGATTCTACTGCGGGCAAAGATGTAAACCTGGCAAAGCAGGAACAAGGCACTGAATTTACCCAACAATCTGTCTATGAATTGGTTGGCGAAATCAGAAACCTGCAGCAGCAGCTCAAAGATGCTGGCGGTTCAGGCAGCGCTAACTCTGGCACTAATATTGAGCATCAAGCACAGCCGCCTAATCCGGCAACATCTGAACAACAGCATAACCTGCCCTCTTTCAGTACCGCAGAGGTACTAGATGTAATTAACAACATCAATTTGCCTGCAAAAAACATCAGTGGTGATGGTGGAAGTATTGCCGCGTTTCGTGAAATGCTGGGCTCGACACTGAACAACAACCAGGATAATGAAACCGGCAAGGCTCTAAGTATACAACAGGAACGCATCATTGATGTTACAGAAAATGTGTTCACTTCATTATTAAATGATTTACAGGTTGCACATAGCATTCGACCCTGGCTGGAACAACTTGCCGTTCCTGTCATGAAAATGGCATTACTTGATGAAAACATTTTTACTGACAAAAATCACGTTGTCAGAGACGTTATTAACAAACTTGCCGAGCTCGAAGTTCTTGCCAGCGCCGAAGATGAAGAAGAACAGGCTGCAGTACGTCAGGCCTTCAGCTGGGTAATCAACCTGGTAAATAATGAATTTGATGGTACAACCAAGGTCTATAACCGAGCTGCCCAGCAACTTGAATTGTTAATTAATGTACAGCAACAATCCTTTGAAAAGAATTTAAAACAGGTTATCGCAGATGCTATCAAGGAAGAGCAGGAGAAGTCAGGCGATCACGCTGAAAATGAAGATGATATCTCACAAGAAGACAAATGGATACGCATGGTTCGCCGCCTGAAAGAGGATCACTGGGTATTGTTCGATGCGGACTGCGATAATTCTAAACGCCTTAAAGTTGCCTGGATCGCTCCTCGCAAAGGCAAATATGTTTTTGTTAATGTTATGGGCCGCAAAGACAGAATCGCAACGGACATGCAACTTGCTGAAGAATTTAAATCAGGTACGGCTGTTATACTGGACGGCACGGATGATCCGGCAATGGATCGCGCGCAATATGGAATGCTACAAAAATTACATAAACAATTGCTTTTTCAGTCAACCCATGACGAATTAACAGGTCTCATTAATCGCAGGGAATTCCTGAATTGCATACAGCACGCCCTGGAGGATTCAAAACTAAGCAGTGAGAAACATTCTGTCTGTTATATTGATATCGATGACTTCAAGCTTGTGAACAACAATTATGGCTTTGAAGCCGGCGATAAATTGCTCAAAGATGTAATCGAATTAATCAGCAAACACTTGCAGGAGAATAATGTCCTTTCGAGAATTGGATCAGACCAGTTTGGTGTTTTGTTGCAAAAAACTTCTATGGACGAAGCTGTTGAATTTATTGAAGACATTATGGATCAGCTTATGGATTACAGGTTTGAGTGGGAAAAAAATCGAGTATCTATAACATTTAGTACTGGCATCGCGGTTATTAATGCGAGCACTGAAGATTCCACAAGCCTTCTCCAAACTGTCGAATCAAGTTGTAGCATTGCTAAAGAATCGGGAGGCAATCAGATTCAGATTGCACACTCGGGTTCTAATCGTCTTTCACGACGCAAAAAAGATATGGAATGGGCAAGTAAAATTGATAAGGCGCTGGATGAGAGTGGATTATATCTGCGTTGCCAAAAGATCATCCCAGCTCAACAATATCTCGATCCGCGCCCACATTATGAAATTTTACTGGGCATTTCTGAGGAACTAGGCGGAAACAAATCGCTCAATGATTTTATTCAGTCCGCAGAACACCATAACCGGATGGTTGCCGTTGATCGCTGGGTTATAAATAATGCGTTTAACTGGCTTGCGAAAAACGAAGACATGGTAAGTGATGTATCCCTTTTCACAATCAATCTTTCCGGACAGTCACTTAAGAACGAAGAATTGATTGAATTAATATATCAGGAAGTCAACCGCACTTCTGTTTCAATCGAGAACATTTGTTTTGAAGTTACTGAAACTGCGGGTATATCCAACCTGTCTGATACGGCTGATTTTATAGAGACCATCAAGGGTACTGGTTGTAAGTTTGCGCTTGATGATTTTGGTACGGGCATGTCTTCTTATTCGTACCTGAAATCCCTGCCGGTAGATTACCTGAAGATTGATGGTGCATTCATAAAAGATATAGCGAACAACCGCAACGATTATGCAGTTGTCAAATCAATTTGTGAAATAGGCCATTTTATGGAAAAGAAAGTCATTGCCGAATATGTGCAGGACGAAAAGTCTATCGCGATTCTTAAAAATATAGGCATCGATTTCTTACAGGGATATGGTATAGAAAAACCTCATGATCTGGACGAGTTGCTCCGTTAAGCAACACATTAGTTTAACTGGATGCGTTGTCCCCAGGGAATGGGGTGTTTACCTTTGACAAGCCAG
>JASFLL010000067.1:0-6909 GCA_050118115.1 Thioalkalispiraceae bacterium | reverse complement strand
GATGAGGAGATCCCGGTTGTTGTAGTGAGTGACCGAGTCAATAAATATGGAATTGTCGTTGATGAATTCCTGGGTGAACGTAACCTGGTGGTACATACAATTGATCCTCGTCTCGGCAAGATACAGGACATCAGTTCTGCTTCGTTGACTGAAAACGGTGAGCCGTTATTAATTTTTGATGTTGACGATCTGTTCCGCTCCATTGATATCATACTGTCGGGTGGTCGTCTTGACAGACTTGCCAGTCAACAACAGGAAAAAATATCTGCCAAATCGAGTAAGCGGGTACTGGTGGTTGATGACTCGATTACGGTACGTGAAGTCGAAAGAAACCTGTTACAAAGTAAAGGTTATTCAGTGGAAGTCGCAGTCGATGGTATGGATGGCTGGAATGCAGCACGTACCAGCCAATATGACCTGATCGTCAGTGATATTGATATGCCGCGCATGAATGGCTTTGATTTTGTCAGCATGCTCAAGGGTGATGATCGCCTTCGGGAAGTACCTGTCATCATTGTTTCATATAAAGATCGGGAAGAGGATCGCCAACGTGGCCTGGAGGTGGGGGCAGATTATTACCTCACCAAGGGAAGCTTCCATGATGATAGCCTGGTTGATGCCGTGATGGACCTGATAGGTGAGCCTTGAATAAGAGTAGCCCAGTATATTAACTATTGAATAATGATACCGATATATTAAATATGCGAATTGCAATAGCGAATGATACTCCCATGGCGGTTGAGGCACTTAAGCGCGTTGTTTTATCTGTGCCTGAACATGAAATCGCCTGGATAGCCGAGAATGGTGAACAGGCAGTCGAACAGGCCAGGCTGGATGTGCCAGACCTGATTTTGATGGACCTGATCATGCCTGTTATGGATGGGGTAGAAGCGACGCGCCAGATTATGCAACACTCACCCTGTGTCATCCTGGTGGTAACAGCCGATGTCTCCGGACGCTCAGGTAAAGTTTTTGATGCGATGGGGGCGGGGGCAATGGATGCAGTCAATACGCCTATCCTGGGTGATAATAAAGGCTCTGCTGGTGCCGGTGACCTGCTTCAGAAAATTTATACTCTCGGAAAACTAATTGCACCAGGTCATTCTACAAGTCAAGTATCCACTCACAAGCTGATCCGTTCACAACCGCATCATGATCAACTACTGGTCATGGGGGCGTCGACAGGTGGTCCCAATGCGATAGCAACGATTCTATCTGTCCTGTCTGAAGATTTTCCTGTGCCAATTGTGATCGTCCAACATGTCGATAAACAGTTTGTGCTGGGACTGACTGACTGGCTGGCCGACCAGATCAAGCGACCGGTAAATTTGGCAAAGCCGGGTGATCAATTAACTGCTGGATGTGTTTTTGTTGCTGATCCCGGTAAACATATTCAGGTAAGCAAGACGGGTAGCCTGTCTTATGTGGACGAACCCAGACATTACGCCCACAAGCCATCAATCAACGTGCTTTTCGAAAGTGTCGCATCCAACTGGCAGGGGCATGCAGTCGGCGTACTCTTGACGGGAATGGGCAAAGATGGTGCTGCCGGGTTACTGGCTATGCGTGATCGGGGTTTTTGTACGATTGCGCAGGATGAGGCGAGTTGTGCAGTGTATGGTATGCCCAGAACGGCAGTGGAACTCGATGCGGCAGACATTATATTATCGCTTGATGAAATTGGCCCGGCACTGAACAGGCATTTCATGAATCAGAAACAATCACGGGTAGCGGGTCATGAGTAGTACATTAGAGAATAAGGTGTATAACGAGTCGCCCGACAATGATGTCAATGGCTCGGAAGAGAAGCGTGCGGTGGTTTTACTGGTCGACGATCAAGTGATGGTTGCCGAAGGTATTCGTCGTATGCTCGAAAATGAAGAGCAGATAGATTTTCATTATTGTCAGGAACCCGAAAAAGCCCTGGAGATGGCGATTGAAATCAAGGCGACCGTTATCCTGCAGGACCTTGTCATGCCGGATGTTGATGGCATGACGCTGATGCGTTTTTACAAAAGTCATCCACAGACAAAAAATATTCCAGTGATCGTTCTGTCATCAAAGGATGATGCAAAAATAAAAAGCGATGCTTTCGCTAATGGCGCCAATGATTATCTGGTTAAACTTCCTGAAGCAATTGAGTTAATCGCAAGAATTAATGCGCACACCAAACATTACCTGACAGAAAAGGAAAGAGATATCGCTTACCAGGTGATGCAGGTGATGCAGCAGCAGCTTGAAGATACGAATACAGAACTGGAAGAACGTAACCAGGAACTGCAGCGTTTATCCAGCCTTGATGGTCTGACCGGCGTGGCCAATCGGCGTAGCTTTGATGAAGCTTTGAAAAAAGAGTGGTGTCGTGCACGTCGTACCGGCACGAATCTGGAAGTTTCACTGGTGCTCATCGATATTGATTATTTCAAACTTTACAATGACGGCTACGGGCATCAACTGGGAGATGACTGTCTCAAGCAGGTGGCCTGGAACCTGAGTAAATGCATTACCCGGGACTGTGATCTGTTTGCACGTTACGGCGGGGAAGAATTTGCGGTGATTCTGGTGGGAACAGGTTCAGAGGGTGCACAGGTGGTTGCAGATAAATTGCACCAGGCCCTTGCCAGTGTGGCTATTGAACACAAGTTTTCCAAAGTGTCTGGTGTTGTTACCATGAGCATCGGTATCGCGAGCCTGGTTCCAGGCAAGGACAATACACCCGAAACGCTAATCGGCGAGGCGGACAAGGCGCTCTACAAGGCTAAAGAAGGCGGCCGCAATCAAACCATGCTCAGTTGAAGCGACCAGGTATAAACAGCCAGGTGTAGCTATACTCATACCTGTTGCCCTACCTACGCGAGGATGATGTTGATGAAAGCCTATCTTATTAATGCAGAAAAGCAGAGCATCGAAGCGGTCGATATTTCCAGTAAAGACGATATTGTGAGCCTGGTTGGCTATGACACCATAGAATCCGATGAAGTGGGTGGTGAGGGCGATCGCCTGTACTTTGATGAAGAGTGTTTTCTGCGTGGCAGCGCAGGGCGTTTTCAGATTGATACCCTGATTCCGGTCTCAGGCAAGGGCATCGTGATCGGTACCGTTAATCAAGGTGCCGAGTTAAAGGATGTGGCCACTGATATCGACGAGCTACGCAGCCGGATTAAGTACCTGTAATCTGCTTGTCATTAATCAGACATTGTCATCACTTATTTCTGTTCCATCACATCTAAAGAAAAATTTACTCCATAAACATAACGAAACTGTTTTAGTTTCTCTTTCATATTACTAATCTATATTCAGTTCATGTCCAGGTAATCAGGCAGGTTCCGAACCGACTGTACTTCCAGTCCTGGCCTGTTTAACGAAATAGCCTGCCCGGGGTAGCCGCAAACAATGGCGGCAAATTTTGAATGATAGGTATTTGTGATTGATCACATAGAAACAAGCGATTTTACCAATCATCAATGACTGACTAAATTTACATTGCAACCGCTTGTCACAGGTTGTACTGAGTATCAAAAATCGATTGTATGGATTTTTGGTAGACACCAATTTTGAGAATAATAAGGAGAGAACGCGATGGATGATATAACCAAATGCCCGGTGATGCACGGCGGTGCCACCGAGAGCAGCATGTCAAACATGGAATGGTGGCCCAGGGCCCTGAACCTCGATATTCTGCATCAACACGACACCAAGACCAACCCGTTGGGACAAGACTTCAACTATCGGGAAGAGGTCAAGAAACTTGACTTCGACGCACTCAAAAAAGACCTGCACGCGCTGATGACGGACAGCCAGGACTGGTGGCCGGCGGACTGGGGTCACTATGGCGGCCTGATGATTCGTATGTCCTGGCACGCGGCCGGTTCCTATCGTATGCAGGATGGCCGCGGTGGTGCTGGGACCGGTAACCAGCGCTTCGCGCCACTCAACTCCTGGCCGGACAATGCCAACCTGGACAAGGCCCGTCGTCTACTCTGGCCGATCAAGAAGAAATACGGCAACCAGCTCAGCTGGGCCGACCTGATTGCCTATGCGGGCACCATCGCCTATGAATCCATGGGCTTAAAAACTTTCGGCTTCGGTTTTGGCCGCGAGGACATCTGGCATCCGGAAAAGGACACCTACTGGGGTTCGGAGAAGGAATGGCTTGCCCCCACCGGTAGCGAAGGCAGTCGTTACTCCGGCGAGCGGGATCTGGAGAATCCGTTGGCCGCCGTGATGATGGGTCTCATTTATGTTAATCCCGAAGGCGTGGACGGCAATCCCGATCCGCTCAAGACGGCGCATGATGTACGTGTGACCTTTGAACGCATGGCCATGAACGACGAGGAAACCGTGGCGCTCACCGCTGGTGGTCATACCGTGGGTAAAACTCATGGCAACGGCGATGCGGCACTGCTGGGTCCGGAACCCGAAGCGGCCGATGTCGAAGAGCAGGGCCTGGGCTGGAACAACCACACCAAACGCGGCATTGGTCGCGATACCGTGACTAGTGGTATCGAAGGTGCCTGGACCTCTGACCCGACCCGGTTCGACATGGGTTACTTCGACATGCTGCTCGATCACGAGTGGCAATCGGTGAAGAGCCCGGCCGGTGCCTGGCAGTGGGAACCCGTCGACATCAGGGAAGAAGACATGCCGGCGGATGTGGAAGACCCGTCGATCCGTTGCAAGCCGATCATGACCGACGCCGACATGGCGATGAAAATGGATCCGACCTATCGCGAAATCATGGAGAAGTTTCGCGCTGATCCGGATGCTTTCAACGATGCCTTCGCGCGGGCCTGGTTCAAACTGACCCATCGTGATATGGGTCCAAAGGCACGCTACATTGGTCCCGACGTACCGAAAGAAGATCTGATCTGGCAGGACCCGGTCCCGGCAGGCAAGAGCGACTACGATGTGCAGGCGGTGAAAGATAAAATTACTGCCAGCGGTCTGAGTGTCAGCGAGATGATCGCCACCGCCTGGGACAGCGCCAGAACCTTCCGCGGTTCCGATATGCGCGGTGGTGCCAACGGCGCGCGCATTCGCCTGGCTCCACAGAAAGACTGGGAAGGTAACGAGCCCGAGCGTCTGAGCAAGGTACTGTCCGTGCTGGAATCCATCGCAAACGAGACTGGTGCCAGCGTCGCGGATGTGATCGTACTGGCCGGTAACGTCGGTGTCGAACAGGCGGCTAAGGCAGCAGGCTTTAACATTACCGTTCCCTTCTCACCGGGCCGCGGCGACGCAACGGATGAGATGACCGATGCCGAATCATTCGAACCGCTGGAACCGCTGCATGATGGTTATCGCAACTGGCTCAAAAAGGACTATGTGGTCAGTGCCGAAGAGCTGCTGCTCGACCGCACGCAACTGATGGGCCTGACAGCGCCGGAGATGACCGTGCTGGTGGGTGGCATGCGCGTGCTTGGCACCAACCATGGTGGTACAAAGCATGGCATGTTCACCGATCGCGAAGGGGTGTTGAGCAATGATTTCTTCGTCAACCTGACCGATATGAACAACACGTGGAAACCGGCCGGTAATAACCTGTATGAAATCCGCGACCGCAAGACGGATAAGGTCAAGTGGACGGCAACCAGAGTTGATCTCGTATTTGGTTCCAACTCGATCCTTCGCGCCTACGCCGAAGTCTATGCACAGGATGACAACCAGGAGAAGTTCGTGCTGGACTTCGTGGCCGCATGGAGTAAGCTGATGAACGCGGATCGCTTTGATCTTGCCTGAAGGCGGTAATGATAGAGGCCAGGTCAGAGAATTCTATGCGATTATATATTTATGTAGAATTGTTCTCTGGCCTGGATATGTCACGGTTGACAGTGGTGATGTAGCAGTTCTGAACCTGTATAGTGAAGACCAGGAGTAAGTCATCACTGGAACAATGCTATGAGTACCCGCAATCCATCTATTTTAACCTTCGGACCAGTCCCCTCACGCCGCTTAGGACGAAGCCTGGGGATTAATAATATCCCACCCAAATCCTGTTCTTACTCCTGTCTGTATTGTCAGGTAGGACCCAGCTTACACAAAGAAGTTGAGCCGCATGAATTTTACCCGCCCGCTGAAATATTCCAGGCCGTAAAAAACAGGATTGCTGCTGTAGAGGCACAAGGTGAAACGATCGATTACCTGACCTTTGTGCCGGACGGTGAACCGACCCTGGATAGCCAGCTTGGGGAAACCATCGATCTGTTGCGGCCACTCGATATCAAAATCGCGGTGATCTCCAATGCCTCCTTGATCTGGCGTGAAGATGTGCAACAAAGATTGAACAGGGCAGACCTGGTGTCATTAAAAGTGGATAGCGTCGACGAGGAGCAATGGAAAAAAATCAATCGTCCCCATGAAAGTTTACAGCATGCCAGCATATTGCAGGGGATAAGAGACTTTGCCAGACAATACAAGGGTGAGTTAATCACCGAGACCATGTTGCTGGCAGGTATCAATGACAGCCAGGCAGCGGTGAGCGGTGTGGCTGACTTTCTGGAAGCAATACAACCTTCTGTCGCATATGTAGCGATACCTACCAGACCGACTGCCGAGGTGGCGATCTCGCCGCCAACAGAAGATAAGGTTGTTCAGGCTTACACACGACTTGCCGAGAAACTGCAACACGTGGAAACTCTGATTGGCTACGAAGGCAATCAATTTGCTTTTAGCGGTGATATTGAGCAGGATTTATTAAGCATTACCGCAGTCCATCCTATGCGCGAAGAGGCAATCAACGCAATGTTAAAAAAAGCCGGACAGGATTGGAATTGTATTCAGGTACTACTGGATAGTAATAAACTGAAGAAAGTCGAGTTTGCGGGAAAAAGTTTTTTCGTTCGTAACTTTTCAGGGACTTAATCGAAATGATGTATCTGCAAAACATTTTCAGGATACCGTTTACTCTGG
>JASFLL010000066.1:0-6941 GCA_050118115.1 Thioalkalispiraceae bacterium | reverse complement strand
CCATGGCGGTCAGGACATTTCCGAAATTTACATATCCTATTCTTTTATTGGCGGGCTCGTTTAGCCTGTTGTTGACGGGCTGTTGGGGCGGTCAGGATGAGCAGGCAGGTGGAGGCTTTCCAGCACCGCAGGTGAGTGTTGCCGAGGTAGTGGTCAAGGACATTACCCCCTGGGAAGAATTCAGTGGCCGTATTGAAGCCACTGATGCGGTGGCGGTGCGTCCCCGCGTAGGTGGTGTACTCGAATCCATCAATTACCAGGAAGGCGAGATTGTCAAACAGGGTGACCTGCTATTTGTTATCGACCAGAAACCGTACCGCGCCGAACTCAATCGTGCGGAGGCGGAACTGGAAAGAGCCACTGCCCAGGCCGTGTTGACCAAACTGGAGAGTCGTCGTGCCCGCGATCTGCTTAAGCGCAAGCTGCTATCCCAGGGTGACTACGATCAACGGGTTGCTGCTGAGGATCAGGCCAATGCCGCCGTTCGATCCGCCAGGGCCTCGGTGGAACTGGCCCGGCTTAACCTGAATTACACCGAAGTACGGGCGCCTATCGATGGCCGAACCGGGCGCGCGATGGTCACCAGGGGAAACCTGGTCAATTCAGGTCCGCCCAATCCGGATACCCTGACGACGTTGTTGTCGATCGACCCGGTGTATGTCGTGTTTGACAGTGATGAGCAGACTTATCTGCGTTACTTCTCACAAAAACCATCAGCAGCGGACAGTGCTGAACAAAAAAAACGGACTGTGTATGTCGGGCTGAGTAACGAAAAGGGATTTCCACGACAGGGCTACGTGGATTTTGTTGATAACCAGGTGATGGCCAGTACCGGTACGATCCGGTTACGTGCCGTGCTCGATAATAAAGATCACCACCTGACGCCAGGATTGTTTGCGCGGGTCAAGTTACTGGCCAAAGAACCGCAGTCTGCTACCTTGATCAATGAATCCGCGATCATGACCGATCAGGATCGTAAATACGTTTACGTGGTCAACGATAAGAATCTGGCAGTCCGTCGTAATATTAAAATAGGTCGTCGTTACCAGGACTTTCGCATCGTCGAGGCGGGCCTGAAAGCCGGCGAACGGATCATCGTGTACGGTATACAGAAAGTCTTCTTCCCGAATATGCCCGTCGTACCGCAGGTCATTGCCATGGGGGATCCCCCACCTGCCCCGGCCAAACCTGCAGCGCCGCACTGAGTGCTAAGCATGGATCAGCGAATGGCAGGCCAGGGCGACTAAGATGAAAGATTTTTCCCGTTTTTTTGTAGACCGACCGATTTTTGCTGCGGTGTTATCGATCCTGATCTTCACCGCGGGTCTGATCGCCATTCCCTTGTTGCCCATTACCGAGTATCCCGATGTCGTGCCACCCACGGTAACGGTGCGGGCTGTGTATCCGGGTGCCAATCCCAAGGTCATCGCTGAGACGGTCGCATCACCCCTTGAAGAGGCGATCAACGGCGTTGAGAACATGATGTATATGAAATCGGTGGCCGGTAGTGACGGTGTGCTGCAAATGACCGTGACTTTCAAACCCGGTACTGATGTGGACCTGGCCCAGGTGCAGGTCCAGAACCGGGTGAGCCAGGCCACGCCGCGCCTGCCGGAAGACGTGCGTCGCCTTGGCGTGTCCACCCAGAAGCGTTCCATTAACCTGACCATGGTGGTGCACCTGCTGTCACCCAACGGAACTTACGATTCCACATATCTGCGTAACTACGCGGTCTTGCACATCAAGGATCAGCTGGCGCGGATTCCCGGGGTGGGTGATGCCCTGATCTTCGGGGCGGGTGATTATGCCATGCGAGTCTGGCTGGACCCGGATAAGGTGGCCGGTCGGGGTCTGACTGCCAGTGATGTGGTGAATGCGATTCGCGGCCAGAATATCCAGGTCTCAGCCGGACAGATCGGTGCCCCCCCGCAGGAGACCACTTCCCCGTTTACCATGTCGATCAACGCCAAGGGTCGTTTGGTGACGGAAAAGGAATTTGCCAACATCGTGATCAAGACCGGCGCCGATGGTGAAATTACTCACCTGGGGGATGTGGCCCGCCTGGAGCTGGGTGCCTCCGCCTATGCCCTGCGTTCCTTGCTCAATAATCAGCAGGCGGTGGCGATTCCGATCATGCAGGCACCTGGTGCCAATGCCATTGAACTCTCCGATAATGTGCGTGCCAAGATGGAGGAGCTGGCCCAGTACTTTCCCAGGGACCTGAGCTATCAGGTGGTCTATGACCCGACCGTGTTTGTGCGCGGTTCGATTAAGGCGGTGATCGGTACGCTGTTAGAGGCGGTGTTCCTGGTGGTGATCGTGGTTATCCTGTTTTTACAGACCTGGCGTGCCTCGCTGATCCCGTTACTGGCGGTACCGGTGTCGATTATCGGTACCTTCGCAGTGTTATTACTGCTCGGTTTTTCCATCAATACCCTGACCCTGTTTGCCATGGTGCTGGCCATCGGTATTGTCGTGGATGATGCCATCGTGGTTGTCGAAAACGTGGAACGCAATATTGCCTCGGGCCTGTCGAGTATTGCTGCTGCCCACCGTGCCATGCGTGAGGTAAGCGGTCCGATCATTGCCATCAGCCTGGTGTTGATTGCGGTGTTTGTGCCCATGGCTTTTTTAACCGGGGTGACCGGTCAGTTTTACCGCCAGTTTGCGGTGACCATCGCCATCGCCACGGCCATCTCGGCGATTAACTCACTCACGCTCTCACCGGCTTTAGCGGCAGTAATGTTACAGAGTCATGATGAGCAACCGGATCGATTCACCCGGATCATCAATGCGATGTTCGGCTGGGTGTTTCGACCTTTTAACCGTTTTTTTCAGCGCAGTTCGGAAGGTTATTCCAACGGGGTGACGCGTATCCTGCATCATCGTAGCCCGGTGTTCATGGTTTACGTTGTGTTGATCTTTGCAACCTGGGGTCTGTTTACCATCGTCCCCGGTGGTTTTATTCCCACCCAGGACAAACTCTATCTGTTTGGTGTGGTACGCCTGCCTGAAGGGGCCTCCCTGGATCGTACCGAGGCGGTGGTCAAGAAGATCAGCGCCATAGCCATGAATACCGAAGGGGTGGCCGGTGCGGTCGCCTTTCCCGGTTTGAATGGCGCGCAATTTTCAAATACCTCCAACAGCGGTACGATCTTTTTCCCGTTAAAAGGTTTTCATGAACGCTCACGTCCTGCACAGGCCATTGCCGGTGAGTTGTCGGGCAAGATCGCATCGATTCAGGAAGGTTTTGGCTTTGCGATCATGCCGCCACCGATCCTGGGTATCGGCACCGGTTCCGGATATTCACTGTATATAGAAGACCGTGCCGGTCTGGGTTATGGCCAGTTACAACAGGCAGTGCATGGCCTGTCCGGAGCAATTAGCCAGGTCCCCGGCTTGAGTTTCCCTTTCTCTTCCTACCAGGCGAACGTGCCGCAGCTGGATATCAACGTCAACCGGGTCAAGGCACAGATGCAGGGCGTATCTTTACCTAGCCTGTTTGAAACATTGCAGATCTATCTGGGCTCAATGTACGTCAATGACTTCAATCGCTTCGGTCGTACCTACCAGGTGATTGCCCAGGCCGATGCGCCGTTTCGTAATAGTGCAGAACAAATATCAAATTTACGCATGCGTAATAACAAAGGCGAGATGGTACCATTGGGTAGTTTGATCAATATTACCAATACCTTTGGTCCGGACCCGGTGATTCGTTATAACGGTCACCCGGCTGCTGATCTAATAGGTCAGGTTGATCCAGCGGTCATGTCGTCTGCGCAGGCACTGCAGGTAGTCAGCGGTGTGGCCGACAAGGTGTTACCGAAAGGCATGGGCTTTGAATGGACCGATCTCAGTTACCAGCAGTCAACCCAGAGCAATACCGCCTTGATTGTATTTCCATTGTCGGTATTACTGGTCTTTCTGGTGTTAGCTGCGCTTTATGAAAGCTGGACCCTGCCACTGGCGATCATTTTGATCGTCCCCATGTGCGTCCTGTTTGCCTTGCTGGGTGTGAAGTTGACCGGTGGCGATAATAATATCTTCGTGCAGATTGGCCTGGCGGTGTTAATGGGACTGGCCTGCAAGAATGCGATCCTGATCGTGGAGTTTGCCAGAGAAAAAGAACTGGATGGCATGAAGCCTTTACAGGCGGCGATTGAAGCCTGTCACCTGCGACTACGCCCGATCATCATGACCTCGGTGGCGTTTATTGCCGGTGTGATCCCGATGGTATTTGCTCACGGTGCCGGCTCCGAAGTTCGGCATGTGATGGGGATTACCGTGTTTGCCGGTATGCTGGGCGTGACTTTCTTCGGTCTGTTCCTGACCCCGGTATTTTATACTGGCCTGCGGTTACTGGTTTTAAAAATCAGGCCGGGATCTTCTTTAAGAAAATAATCAAAATAAAAAAGCCGCCTTAACAGGCGGCTTTTTTCGTTAACTTAAAAATACATAGTTAATGGTGATAGTCATCATCATCTGACAGGTTGTAGACCTGCAGGTCCTGGGCAGTCCTGATCTCACCGGTGTAACCCACACCTCGGATAATATCCTTGATCTCATCGATGCGTGGACTGGTGACGGGTGTCAGGTGTGACAGTACCAGTTTTTTCACACTTGCTGCCTTGGCGACACCGCCAATTAAAGAAGGCTGTGTATGCAGGATATGAAATAATGGATTAGGTGGTGCATCGCCCATTTCCATCACGGCCGTATCATAAATTAACAGATCGGCACCACTTGCAATTTTGCTCATGTTACCTGCACCGAGATGATCCGGACCGATACCCTTGCTGCCGGTATCACCGGAATACACAACGGTGTGACCTTTATAACTTATCCGATAGGCAACGGCCGGAACGGGACCATGATCGACGGCAATGGATTCAATCAACAGGCCATCTGGTGCTTCCAGTACTTTTTCAATCCCGGCACCCGGTACTGTCGAAGACAGGTGGTTGGCCGTATATTTAAATTCACTGACATTGTCACCCGGTCCCCTGGGACCATCATCATCACTGATACCGGCAACGAAGGCCTTCAGATAACGTTCAACACCACCCTGCGAGAGCGAGTAGTGATGGTCGACATAGTCGATAGTATCGGGGTAGACCAGTTTACCATTTGGGTAATATACACCTGGAACGTCTGAGGACAGGGTCGAGGCAGCCGGTCCATATATATTGATTGGTGCCTTGCGCCCAGGCAATTTGATTCCTTGCTGGGCTGCTGCACCGCGCGCCAGATTGTTATGGAAATATATGGTCTTAATCACAGGTGTCAGGTCACCGGTGTGATCGGCATGCAGGTGGCTTAACAAAATGATATCCAGGTCTTTTATGTTGGTGCCACTTTGCGCCAGGCGTTGAAAGGTACCTCCACCCACATCCATCAGGATGCGTGGTTTGCCATCCGTAAAGATCAGGTAACCGGCACTGGCGCGACCTTCGGCGGTGGCAATCGGACCGCCTGAGCCGAGTACCATTACAGAAAGTTCACCTTTGACTCTTTGGAATGCGGTGCGTTGGTGATGATGTTTGTGATCGCCGGCAAATGCTGTACCTGACATGATTGCGATGGCAGTAATTGCGAAGAGCGTCCTGCTTAATCGTTTGTATAACTTCATTATTCTTTTTCCTTATAGTGTTGTTTATTTTGGTGACTAGTCCTCCAGTCCCTTAAATTTAAATATTTATAGTGTATTAATATTTTAGAGCGTGGATTGTTGCGGCAGAGAAACTACCATAAAAATGTGAATACTCATGGTAAGAATTAATCAAGCTGAACAATGTATCTTAAGTTACACTTAAGCGATTGAGACAGTCAGGTAGCAAGCATCTGGTTGTTTTTAGAATGAATCCAGTATCTTAATTTAATCAGGGTATAAGCCATGTTAAAACTGGAAGGATGTTGTTATTGCAGGACGGTTACATTTCAGGTGCAAAGCCATGCACCGACCCCTTATATGCGCTGTTATTGCTCGTTTTGCCGTAAGACTTCGGGCAGTGGTGGCTATGGCATCAATATCATGGCCGAGGCGGCTTCCCTGTCTGTTAAGGGTGAGCAGCATATGGGTTTTCATCACGGTATGGAACATGACAGGGATACCGATGAGTTAAAGCAAAGTGAGGGCGTGCGCTATTTTTGTCGCGAGTGTGGTAGTCCACTATGGGCAGCGGATCCGCGCTGGCCTGAATGGATTTATCCCTATGCCTCTGCAATTCAGACGACTCTGCCCGAGCCCCCTGAGATTGTGCATATCATGCTGGACTTTAAAGTACCCTGGGTTCAGGTTCCTGTTGGTAAAGGCCACCGGCATTTCAATCGTTACCCGGATGAAAGCATTATCGACTGGCACAAGCGCCATGGCCTGTATATAGAATGAGACGAAACATCGGATCTAATCAGTTTGCCCTGGCAGGCAATGATACAGGTTTAATCTGGCCGAAGAGGCTATATAAAAATGGGCCAGTATATACAACGAATTATTTTTTACGGTAAAAGTATGTCTGACTTGATCCTGATTCTTGGCAACAAGAATTACTCATCCTGGTCGTTAAGGCCATGGGTGTTTATGAAACAAATGGGTATTTCCTTTCAGGAGAAAAGGGTCGCCCTGTTCACTGAAACGACCAACGCTGAGCTCGCGGAATATGACTCTGACTTCAAGGTGCCGGTACTCAAAGATGATGAGTTACTGGTTTGGGATTCCCTTGCCATACTTGAGTATCTCTCAGAAAAACACCTGGCCGGGAAAGGTTTGCCGCAGGATGAAAAGGCCCGGGCAACTGCTCGGTCTGTTTGTGCAGAGATGCACTCCAGTTTTGTTAATGTTAGAAATGAGATGCCCATGAACTGTCGCAGGACATTTCACGGAGTAAAGTTCTCTGCTGAGGCGCTGCGCGAGGTAGAGCGAATAAAATATCTCTGGCGTAAGT
>JASFLL010000065.1:0-6987 GCA_050118115.1 Thioalkalispiraceae bacterium | reverse complement strand
ACAGGTCCGCGAAGCCATGGGCGCTGATGTATGTTCGGTTTATCTTAAAGACGATATATTGCAACAACATGTGTTAATGGCCACCGAAGGTCTTGATTTTGCATCAATCGGTATCGTCAGACTTAATTTTGATCAGGGACTGGTCAGTCTGGTGGCCAGCAGAGCAGAACCTATCAATGTGGATAATGCCCAGGCACATCAACAATTCCACTATTTCCCGGAAGCCCATGAAGAACAGTTCTATGGTTTCCTTGGGGTACCGATTATCCATCAGCGTAATGTGTTAGGTGTCATTGTTGTTCAACAAAAAGAAAAGAAACGTTTTGATGAAGAACAGGAAAATTTTCTTATCACGATCGCTGCACAACTCGCAGGTGCAATGGCACATGCCGAAATCAGTGGCGAAATAGAACGGCTTATCAATCAGCACGGGACGACAGATGTCAGACCCTTCGAGGGATTACCTGGCGCCCCGGGTGTGGCTATTGGTACCGCTATTGCAATTTATCCTTCTTCTGAGCTGGAAAAAATCCCGGATAGATATACCGAGGATCTGGATAAGGAAATAGAAGCATTTCATCATGCACTTTCATCGGTCAAGCAGGATATCACCAAGCTTTCGAACCGTTTGAAAGATGTATTGCCACCAGAAGAAAGAGCCTTATTCGATGCTTATCTATTAATGCTGGATAGCCATTCCTTACGCGGTGTAACGGCAACCCGCATTATGGAGGGAAACTGGGCTCCTGGTGCTCTTCGGCGAACTGTTGATGAACAAATCGATGCTTTTGCTGAAATGGATGATCCTTATATGCGCGAGCGGGCAGAGGACCTGCGGGAACTGGCACGACGTATTCTTCATTATCTGGTGCAGGATGCTCAACGCGAGATTAGTTATCCTGATGCCACGGTACTGGTTGGTGATGAAATCTCGGCAGCGCAACTGGCTGAAGTCCCGCGTGAAAAACTCGCAGGCGTAGTAAGTGCCCGTGGTTCACGGACCTCACATGTGGCGATATTGGCAAGGGCGCTGGGATTGCCAGCCGTGATGGGTTGTTCCTCTTTACCGATTGGCCGTATTGATGGCCAGCTGGTTATTGCCGATGGCTATAGTGGTAATGTCTATATATCACCGCCATCACAGGTCAGGGAAGAATACCAGCGACTAGCAAAAGAAGAAGACATGTTGACGGCGGAGCTGGTCAACTTACGCGATGTTCCATCGGTTACCGAGGACGGTATTCAGGTTCCACTTAATGTGAATACGGGCCTGTTGTCAGATATTACCCCATCGCTGAATAGTGGTGCTGATGGTATCGGTCTATACCGTACTGAATTTCCCTTTATGGCCAGGCAACATTTCCCCGGCGAAGAGGAACAGTATCGAATCTACCGCCAGGCATTAGAGGCATTTGCACCACGCCCTGTGACTTTAAGAACTCTGGATGTCGGTGGCGATAAATCCTTACCCTATTTTCCCATCATTGAAGACAACCCTTTTCTGGGCTGGCGTGGTATACGAATTACACTGGACCATCCCGAGATATTTTTAGTCCAGGTTCGCGCCATGTTAAGAGCGTCACTCGGTCTGGATAATTTGCATATCCTGTTGCCGATGATCAGTCAGATGAGTGAGCTGCATGAATCGCTGAAATTGATAAACCGGGCCTATGATGAAATCAGGGAAGAAAATGTGGCTATTTCCAGGCCTAAAATCGGCGTGATGATTGAAGTACCAGCTGCTGTCTATCAGGCGCATCGAATTGCTGGCCTGGTTGATTTCCTGTCAATTGGAACGAATGATTTAACTCAATATTTACTGGCTGTTGACCGAAACAATACCCAGGTGGCGGCTCTTTATGATTCCTTGCATCCAGCTGTTATTCGGGCGGTATACGACACAATAATTGCAGCGCATGATATGGGGAAAACCGTGAGTGTGTGCGGTGAAATGGCAGGGGATCCAGCGTCTGTGGTTTTGCTGGTTGCCATGGGTGTCGATAGCCTGAGTATGAGTGCATCCAGCCTCAACAGGGTTAAGTGGGTTATACGGAATCTTTCTACAGATCGTGCGCGGCAGTACCTTGACGAGGCTCTGAATATGGAAGATGCTTCGAGTATTCGTGAGTTTCTTCATGCAAAACTGGAACAGGCCGGGATGGGTGGACTGGTCAGAGCAGGACGATAACAAATGGCAGCAAACTTTGAACAGCTTGATCATCGCTTAACAATCAGAGAGATTGTTGAAGACCTCATTGCTGATGAACGTGTTGATAAGGCTATTGCCGATGAGTTTCTGATTCCGGTTCGTAATAGTGGTCTGGAAATCCATCCGCTTGTGATTATCTCCCAGCAGGAATGGCCAGACAAACTCAATCCCAAAAAGAAGCTTACCCTGGAACGTCTGACCGAATGGCTGGCGAATCGCTCAGGTATGCCCTATTTTCGTATTGACCCGCTTAAAGTTGATGTGACGTCAGTGACCAGTGTGATGTCGTCTGCATACGCCAATCGACACAAGATTCTGCCGATAGATGTCAGCGAAAGTACTGTGACTATTGCCACGGCTGAGCCCTTTTTTCACAGCTGGGAAAAAGAGCTGCAGCATACCAGTGGATTACAGATTAAACGCGTAATTGCCAATCCGGTCGATATCTCTCGTTTCCTCAATGAATTTTATAGTGTCAGCCACTCTATTCGTACGGCAACCTCAGAGAATAAAGATGACATTCCTGGTGTTAGCAATTTTGAACAACTGATTGAGCTGGGTAATACCGGGAAACTGGACACCAATGACCAGTCGGTTGTACACATTGTTGACTGGTTACTCCAGTTTGCTTTTGATCAAAGAGCCAGCGACATTCATCTCGAACCGCGTCGTGAAATGAGTAATATACGTTTCCGTATCGATGGTGTCATGCATACAGTTTATGAAATGCCTACTGCGGTTATGACCGTCGTTATTGCCCGTATTAAGGTGCTTGGCCGAATGGATGTGGTTGAGAAACGCCGGCCCCAGGACGGCCGTATCAAAAGCAAGACCCCGGATGGCGATGAGATCGAATTGCGACTATCGACCATGCCCACAGCCTTTGGCGAAAAAATGGTAATGCGGATTTTCAGCCCTGATGTACTGGTCAAGGATTTTTCCGGACTGGGCTTTAGTGAAAAAGATGCATTTGACTGGAACCGAATGATATCCCACCCACACGGAATTGTACTGGTAACTGGGCCGACGGGATCAGGAAAAACAACCACCCTGTATTCAACCTTAAAGCAATTGGCAAAACCCGAAGTCAATGTGTGTACGGTAGAAGATCCAATTGAAATGGTCATACCGGAATTTAATCAAATGCAGGTACAGCATAATATCGGGGTAAATTTTGCCGCAGGTATCCGAACACTCTTACGACAGGATCCCGATATTATTATGGTGGGTGAGATTCGTGACAAGGAAACAGCCGAAATGGCGACCCAGGCTGCCCTGACGGGGCATCTGGTGTTGTCTACCTTGCACACCAATGATGCGGCAGCGGCCATTCCTCGATTACGTGAAATTGGTATTCCAGCCTACTTGATTAATGCCACCGTTATCGGCGTTATGGCGCAGCGATTAGTTCGTACATTGTGTCCACATTGCAAAGAACCAACTGAAGTGGATGAAGATTTATGGAAGACACTGACCCATCCATGGAAGGTGTCTGGTAAAGGTACCTTTTTTAAACCGGTGGGTTGTGATGAATGTCGAAACACTGGATTTATCGGACGTATTGGTATTTACGAAATGATGTTACTGGATCATGATTTGCGGACACAAATCAATTCCGAGACAGATTCAAAGACTATTCGTAAGCATGCAATCAAACAAGGTATGATTAAAATGCGAATATCAGGAGCACGGAAGGTTGCCATGGGCTGGACGACGATAGAAGAAGTAATGAAAGTCGTCCCTGTGGATGAAGAATAATAATAGTTCTAAATCCAGTTCCACTCCTATCATAATTAAGCCTGAACTGAAGATAAATCCGCAAATCTTCTGTTTTGCGTAGTTATAATTTACGACATCTATTCAGGGGTATGTTTATGCTATGAAACAGCCTGTCAATCAATCTGAATATCTCTTGGATCTAGTATTCGATAATAACCATATGCCTATAGCATTAATGGACAGGGATTTTAATTTCCTGAGAGTCAATGTTGCATATGCAGTCGCTGATGAAAAGATGCCTGAATATTTCATTGGCAAGAATCACTTTGAACTTTATCCCAACCCGGAAAATGAGAGAATTTTCAGGCAAGTTGTTGCCAGTGGTGAGCCCTATTTTGTTAAAGCAAAAGCGTTTAAATATAAACATAACCCTGAACGGGGTGTCACGTACTGGGACTGGTCGCTGGTACCAGTTCACTATAGCAGTAACCTGGTTGGTGTCATGTTACAACTAGTTGATGTTACGCAACATATTGAAGCTAAAGAGAAACTCGATGAAACAGCACAATTGCTGGATAGTATCATTGAAAATGTGCCGGCTATGATATTTGTAAAGCGCGCATCTGATCTTGCGTTTAAATACTTTAACCGTGCAGGTGAAGAATTACTGGGAGTAGGGCGTGAACAATTATTAGGTCGCAATGACTATGATTTTTTTCCCAGAGAGCAGGCAGATTTTTTTACTGATAAAGACAGAGAAGTACTTGGAGGGCATGAGGTTTTTGATGTCCCCGAGGAAAAGATAGATACGGAAAACGGGACACGGATTCTACATACAAAAAAGATTGCACTCTGCGATGACCAGGGTAATCCAAAGTACCTGCTTGGAATATCTGAGGATATTACAGGACAAAAAAAGACGGATGAAGAGCTTCAGCGACTTGCATTAATCGTGAAAAACTCATCTGAGTTTATCGCTGTATCCGATATTGAGGGAAATGTGCTATTCCTGAATGATGCTGGCCGCAGGCTTGTCGGTATTCGTGATGACAAGCATTTTTACAGTACGAGGGTTCCGGATTATTTTCCTGAAGACGAGCGTGAGAAAATAATAAAGCAAGTGTTACCATTAGTAATGAAAGATGGTAGATGGGCGGGTGAGTCAAAATTCCGCAATTTTGAAACGGATCAATCAATACCTGTTTGGTTTGATATTTTTCGTGTTGATGACCCAAGGTCAGGTAAGCCGGTTAATTTTGCGACGGTCACTACTGATATGACTGAACGTAAACAGGCTGAGAATGAGCTGGAAACTTACAGGGAAAAATTGGAAAAACTTGTTGAGCAGCGAACTTTCGAGCTAGAACAGGCGCAGGGTGAACTGATAAAAAAGGAGAGACTAGCTGTATTGGGCCAGCTTACCGCAACAGTGAGTCATGAATTGCGTAATCCATTGAGTGCCATATGGACATCAGTTTACTTACTTGATAAACATTTTGATGGTAGTGATCCAAAGTTGGAAGAATTGATTGCAAGAGTAAAGCGTAATATCACTCATTGTGACAGTATTATTGATGAGTTGCTGGACTTCACCAATACTCGTGATCTTAATTTGAAAAAAACATATTTGGATACCTGGTTACAGGAGATATATGCAGACTTTCAATGGAATGAAGGGGTTATTCATACGATCAACACAAACTGTAACGGAATTGAACTTCCAATTGATAAAGATCGCTTACAAAGGGCTATAATTAATGTCCTGCAAAATGCACAGCAGGCATTGCTGGTTGATACGAATAAAAGTAAAAAAACTCCTGAAGTAGCCATTACGACATCGTATGCCAGGGGAATATATGAAATACATGTTCTTGACAATGGTCCGGGAATTCCACAGGAACTCCAGTCAAAAATCTTTGAGCCATTGTTCAGTACCAAAAGCTTTGGTGCTGGTCTGGGTATGAATGTTATTCAACAGGTCATGGAACAGCATGGTGGTGGGGTAAAAGTACTATCTGAAGAAGGTAATGGTGCAGAAGTGATACTATGGTTACCGGAATCTAATGTGCCAGCAGATCATCAACCATGTTGATTAAATCCATCGTATCGAATGGCTTTTTCAAGAGTGCCTTAATACCAGTCAGATTTTCACACATTTCCAGATAATCAAAATCGTCGTTATAGCGACTGCCACCAGTGATGAGTATAAATTTCATTTCTGGATATAGTTTTCTGGTTTCATTGATCAGTTCAAGGCCATCCATTTCAGGCATGAGAATATCCGATATGACAAGATTTATGGTTTGTTGTTTGATTACATTTATTGCTTCTTTGCCGTTTTCGGCAGTAGTGACATGTTTGCCATTTCCTTCAAGGACTTCGGCGAGACTCTCCCTGACATCCGGGAAGTCATCAACAATTAGAATATGATCAATCGTAATTTCCATGAGATAAGCATTATTCTTTACTATCCATATCAATACAGCGATGATCTATCGATGCTTAGATGCGGAATTAAAGCGAATTTTATCCATTCTATCCTGATAACGCGAAAGAAAAAACTAAATATTTAGAAGAAGTGATATTATAATTTTATCTTATGTGCTTGATAATTCAGTATCGCTGACTGATTTACCGGATAATTAACTAGCTTTTAGCCAAACAACCATAAAATATTTATATTACATTTGTGATAGACAATCTTGCTATCTTGATTAAATATATTTCTGGATGAGATTTAGCAATACACCGGGTTCAAATGGCTGGACTAAATAATCATTTACTCCAATTTCAACTAACCTCTCGATAGCGTTCTCATCGAAATAATTGAGCAATAATATGACAGGGATATCTTGCCAGGCGCTATGATCTTTTACGTGTTGCATGACAGATACTTCATCAGATTTTAGCAAGTTCTGACTGATAAACAGTAATTCAGGTGGTGCTTGGCTATTAATATGTACAATTGCGTCCTCTTCACTGGTAATCACCAAAAGCTCAAATCCTTCACGATGAAGTAACATATGCAGTAAACTGGCAAGAAACATGTCTTGCTCTAA
>JASFLL010000064.1:0-7014 GCA_050118115.1 Thioalkalispiraceae bacterium | reverse complement strand
TGCATATGCAGAGCCACAAACAAACGAGATGCCCGCACCTCCGCATGTAAATCATCGAGCTTTTGTCTGAGTCTTGCAAATGACTGACCGTTAAATATCTTGCTCAATTCGTTCTTAACACTATCTCGATAAGAAATTATATAGTCATGTCTTTGGATAAGCCTGAACAGGTTTGATGATTTTTGCTCATCTGAAAGACTCAATCGGTTAATGATATCTTCAGAGAGTTCTGTTTTATCCAAACTTTCCAGAATCAACTGCCAGTTCTGCCTGGCTTCTGCCAATACCTGCCTGGCCTGTTCAACTTTACTTAAAAGGATTTCCTTCACAACATCATCGGCTAAATCACTGAATTCATCATCGAGACAGGGTTTTAGTTGTGCAATATCGTTTTCGAATAGTGACTCAACGCGTTTAACAATTTTTAGTTTATTCTCTATCGATAATTCTATATTGATACGCTCAATCCCTTCGCTATATTCGGCGAGCCGTTCCAAAGGGATGACCACGTCTTCATTTATCTTGAAGGCGTTGGTATGCGCGGCAATAGCCGCGGTTCTGGCTCTATCCAGCCAGAATTTTTTCCTGGCCTCCGGGCTCACCGCTATAAAGCCTTCCGCCGTACGCTTTTCTGCCATAGCAACCACATCAGCCGCGGCTTCATCTACCAGACTCTCGTCATCACTGACAATATCGATAAGTAACACCATCTTGGGTCGATCGTTGCGAGACGCCTTGGTGCTGTAACCGATTGCTTTCAGATAACGCTCATCAAGGTGCTCCATTCCTGCCAGTTGTACTTCAGCCTTATCATCCAGGTATGACTTGGTTTCAACAATGGCAGGGACGGCACGTTGCAAGTCCGGGTCAAAAAATTCAAGGCAGAGTGTGCGGGTATGCTCCGGCATGCGATGGAGGATAAATTCTGCAGAGGTAATGATACCGTCACAACCCTCTTTCTGGATACCAGGCAAACCTCCCAGGAACTTGTTGGTGACATCCTTGCCCAGTCCTTGCTTACGTAGCGATGCACCAGGCAGATTCAGTAGCTCAGGTTCGCCCAACATAGACTTGCCATCAGGTTCATAATAGGTAATTCGAAATTCAACCTGTTCCTGTTCATGAATCTTGCCCAGGTTATGATTCATTCGCTCGACAACCAGCCACTGACCATCCGGCATCACCATGCGCCAGTTGAGCAGGTTATCCAGTGTGGTGCCCCAGAGTACGGCCTTCTTACCACCGGCATTCATTGAAATATTTCCACCGATGCAGGATGCGTCTTGAGATGTAGGATCCACCGCAAACACAAATCCACTCTCTTCCGCCACTTCGCTGACGCTACGGGTCACCACACCAGCCTCTGCGCGAATCGTAGCAACCGGCACTTTATTGCCAGGAATATGTTTAACCTGGACAGGACCCAGAGCTTCCAGTTTTTCGGTATTTATCACCACGCAATTGTCTGTTAGCGGAACGGCACCTCCGGTATATCCAGTGCCACCACCGCGCGGAATAATCTTGAGGCCCAGTTCGATACAGGCCGTTACCATTAACTGTACTTCAGTTTCAGAATCCGGGTTCAGCACAGCTACCGGGAATTCTACCCGCCAGTCAGAGGCGTCAGTGACATGCGAGACACGCGCCAGCCCATCAAAAGCAATGTTGTCAGATCGGGTAATCTTTCTAAATTTATGATGAATTCTTTTTCGTAATAACGTCTGGCTAATAAACCATTGACCAAAACGGGAGAGGGCCATCCCTGCCGCATCCAGTAACTGACCAACCAGAGGGTTATTATCTGCCCGTGCAGCAATTTGATCGAGTCGATGTTGCATGGCGCCAATCAGGGCATCGCGACGCTTGCGGTTATTGAGTAGATCATCCTGAATAAAGGGATTGCGCGTCACCACCCACAAATCGCCCAGCACCTCGAATAACATCCTTGCAGATCGTCCGGTTACCCGTTCACTGCGTAACTGGTTGAGAATTTCCCACATGTCTCCGCCCAGAAAACGAATAACGATCTCTTTGTCAGAAAAGGACGTGTAGTTATAGGGGATTTCACGGATACGATTGATCATAAGATTCTAAATAATACTATGGTTCGAAGTCATAACCAAAGTTATCCATCGCTGTTTGTAGAATATTTGCATAGGGCTTGAGCTGGTTGTAATAGTGCTTATACCGGTAGCGTGACGTTGTATAGATCTTCTGGGTAACCTGGGCGTAACTTGCTGTTTTTGATACCCGCTTGCTGTCGTAGAAACTCAAACAGGCATCTTCCCAGGGCAGATCGACGAATTCGATAATCTCATGAATCTTTTGCTCAGGACTTTCAACTATATCTTCATAACGAATTTGCAGATACCGCATGTCCAGCACTTTTTTGTAATATTCCGCCAGTTCCATTGTTAGCGCATAATGCCTGGCTGTATCTTGCATACTCAATGTATACAAATGGCCGGAACCATAGCCAAAATTCGCCATATAGGCTGACAAACACGCATCCATTGGATGGCGAATAACATGGAGGACATATGACTCGGGAAATAACAGGTTGATCAGGCCAAGGTTATGCAAATTATGTGGAAGTTTGTCTGTGAAAATCAAATGCCCCTGATCCAGTACCCCTTTTTCCCTCACCCGTTCAATATAATAGTCGCGTAGTTTTTTAACCAGATCCTGGTTCAGTGGGTGCTCGGAATCCAGCAAGTTAAAAGGATAAGCTTTGTCACTCCCCGTCAGCTCATTTATTTTATTTTTACACTCATTAATAAATGATAATTCATCACCGGCGGCAATCTGAGAATGCGCAGCCAGGATCTGTTCCACCAGGGTTGTGCCTGAACGGGGAAAACCAACAATAAATATTGGCGTTGCTGACTCTTGCTTAGCTGGTAAATCGAATGAAACCAGTGAATTATCACGATTAAACACGGCCTGGGTATTCTTGAATGCCTGTTGTTCCTCTGCTCGCTGATATTCAACGCCAATCATCCTGGCCTTATATCCACTGGCCTGCTCAAGAGCTAGATAGGCCTCATCATAACGCTCGAGCTTATCAAGTATTATCGCACGCTCATAAAGAACGTTTGATGCCACATAATTATCGTTAGCAAAATCTATTTTATCAATTTCACGCAATGCCCCTTTGGCGTCTTTGGTACGCAATAAAAGCCTGGCCAGGGTCAGGCGCGCCTGTACCTGACCAGGTTCTCCATCGAGCACTTTATTAACGAGCTCAATTGACTTGTCCAGATTATGCCTGGCCTCCTCCATCATTGACCAGTCAAGAAGCATAACAGTGTCATTGGGATTGATTGTCAGGTAGTCTGAATAAATGGAGGCTGCTTTGTCGAAATCACCAATTGCCGCGTAATATTCGGCAAGACCCGATTGCACGACCCGGTTATTTTCATGATCCCGTAATAATTCTTCCCATACTGCCAGCGTTTCCTTGTACCTGTGGTTCCCTATCAGATATTTACAATAAACTTTTGCTGCATGAACATTTGTCAGACCACCCAGTTCAATAAATTTATTGATATAGCTTGATGCCTCAGCGACTCGACTCTGCTCGTAAAGCAACTCTGCCAGTTCAATCAGCGCATCCAGGTGATGATCATCCTGGGATAATGCGCGTTTGAATAAAACAATCGCCTGGTCGTATTCACCCATGAGTTTGTAATATTTCCCCGAACTGCAGAGAAGATCGGGATCATCCGTTTTAACCGCCAAGCCCCTGTCCAGCCAGCTTCTGGCACCGGCCAGGTCTTCGGATAACAAACAATGTGTAGCCAGGTTGTTCATGGCCGGAATGAAATCCGGATCTATCTTAAGCGCTGTTGTGTAAGATTGTTCGGCGGCAATGGACGCTCCGAGTTCGTGCTGGACAGTACCCAGATTACAAAATACCTCGGCGCTCTGCATACCGGCCTGAATTGCCTGCTGGTAATAACGTTCTGCCTGTTGCGGTTTTCCACTGGCTCGCAGTGCATTACCCAGATTATTGAGTGCGCCAGGCATATCCGGCTGCAGCTTGAGTGCGTATTTACAGGCAGAAATGGCCTCTTCCAGTTTGCCCAATTCAAACAACATGAGTCCCAGGTTATTCCAGCCATCCGGGTTTTGCTTATCGAGTTTGGTCACTTTTTCAAAGGCGATTACAGCCTGTTTAAACTCCTTGAGATAATACTGAGCTATGCCCAGGACCTGCCAGCCCGTGGGGTCATTGTGATGGGACTTTAGATAAGCAGTGGCAGTGGCAACCGTGGCGGGAAAATTGCCTTCCTCCAGCTGAACCAGCGCCATGTCGATACCTGGACCCTGTTTGGCCGACACCCCCTTTGCTGCTGATAAGGCACAGCATCTTTTGTACTTCTTACCGCTGCCACAGGGACAAGGCTCATTCCGTCCGGGCATATTATCCTTCCAGTAGTTAGAGTCCGTATTTTATAGTAAAAAAGCAGGATACTATTTTCATTTCGACAAAATTTTATCTGAATAAAAAACGGGACCCGAAGGTCCCGTTTAAGTACTTCTAATAAAAATTATTATTATTAGATGTCTACGCGGATACCAACTGAGATGGTATCTTTGTCAGCAGTACCTGCACCCGCATCATAGTCAACAGTCTGATAGCCCGCAAAAACACGAGACTGCTTGTTGAGCTTATGGATGTAACCCAGTGTGATCATAGTATGGTCGTTGTTGTTACCATCTGGATCAACTTCTGCGTATTGAGCATTCAGCATGCCTTTACCCAGTTTCAGCTGGTAACCCAACCAGATGTACTGAGTTTCAGAGTTTGTGGCTGCGCCACTATCTGATTTTTCAATTTGGCCCAGGATAGTGTGGTTACCAAAGCTCATCTTACCGAACACTTTAGTGTTTGTAAGATTTGTATTAGCAATTGATACACCTTCGTCATAGTAAGCCAGACCAGCTTCCCAGGTCTTCTTACCGAACTTGATACCGGCTGACAATTCACCGTCATCACCTTGACCATCACCATCACGATCAGTGTCATCAGGGCTGTAAGTAATGTGCAGGCTGGTGATACCGAACTTACCCATATAAACCAGGGCATTGTTCAGGAAACCATTGTGACCGCCAGTACCGCCAGTCATACCGTCACCACGTGCTTCAAGTGTAGTGGTTACGAATGGGTCATACTTAACACCACCGTAGTATTTATAGGCAGACTTAACTGTACCCAAACCGATAGAACCAAAAGATCCTTTCAGACCAGCATTAACTTCACGGATACGGAACGCGTTACGCTCGGTCTTACCACCGAAGTCTACGTCACGGCCATTACCGTCAAAGTCGAATTCTGCGATTGCGAATGACTTCAGGCCACCACCGAGGTCATGACCACCTTTAACACCAAGACGACCACGCTGTTGGTCAGTTACACGCGTAACCGAATCACTACCATCAACATCGATGTTAGCGATTTCGAACTGAACCTGTGCATATGTCTTGATTTCAGCTTGTGCTGCAGGTGCACCTGCTACACATGCTGTTGCAACTGCTGCTGCAATCAGTTTCTTATTCATATGAATATTCTCCTTAAATGAGATTAGGTTAGGTAAACTCAGGTACGTTTTATACAAGAGCGTTGGGGTAAACGCAACACTTTTCTGTAAAAAAGCAACATTGTGCAAATTGTGTTGTATAACTACAACAAAACCGGGTTGTAAATTGCATAATAATATTATGTTTTACTAATATTTATACCATAAACCCCTGTATTCACTTATTTTATTTGGATATCCACAGCTTTATGATTTTGGAGAGAAGCAAACGAGTCGTGTTGCAATGAAGAGACTACGCGCACAAACAAAAACGCCCATCTATCTCTAGATGGGCGTTGTTGTAAAAATGACCAATTGCGTTAGCGCTTGGAGTATTGTGGACGTTTACGGGCTTTATGCAGACCGATTTTCTTACGTTCCACTTCACGGGCGTCGCGCGTAACAAAACCTGCTTTACGCAGAGACTTACGCAGGGTCTCATCGTAACAGATCAGGGCGCGACTGATACCGTGACGAATGGCACCAGCCTGACCACTGCCACCGCCGCCTTTGACAAACACATCGATATCAAACTTGTCGAGGGCATCCGCGACTTCAAGGGGCTGACGCACGATCATGCGTGCAGTCTCACGACCAAAATACTGGTCCAGTGGACGACTATTGACGTTAATGCTGCCTGAGCCTGGCTTGATGTAGACACGAGCTGATGAGCTCTTACGACGGCCAGTACTATAATATTGTTCTGCCATATTCTTAAAATTCCAATCGCTTATATTTCGAGAGTTTGGGGCTGTTGTGCCTGGTGATGGTGCTCAGCACCCGCATAAACCTTCAGTTTACGGAACATTGCACGACCCAGCGGGTTCTTGGGCAACATCCCTTTCACAGCTGTTTCGATGATACGCTCAGGATGACTCTGACGAACCTTCTCCAGCGTACGTGACTTCATGCCACCTGGATAACCACTGTGTTTATAATAGGTCTTGGCTTTTTCCTTGTTACCGGTAACACGGACTTTCTCGGCGTTGACGATAACAATGTAATCACCCGTATCCACATGGGGAGTGTATACCGCCTTATGCTTGCCACGCAGGCGACGGGCAACTTCACTGGCAAGACGACCCAGCACGACATCCGTGGCGTCGATAACAAACCAGTCACGCTTAACCTCGTGGGGCTTGGCGCTAAACGTTTTCATAAATCTGCTCCAAATAACGAAACTCCAGCCTGCTGCCGGAAAAAGAGGCGGAATAGTACAGAAAAACCGGGCTGGTCACAAGGGTGATCGACGCTTTCTTCAGGGTTTTTTCGCCACTTACCCTGATAATCCGAGGTAATCTATAACCACATGATTCTTAATAAATTTCAGGTAAAAAAAAAGGCGCGGAAAAGGGGGGATCCGCGCCGTTCTTAAGAATACCACCATAAGGAGGATGGAGGAGTTAAAAACTGCTGTCTTCCCAATGAGTCC
>JASFLL010000063.1:0-7081 GCA_050118115.1 Thioalkalispiraceae bacterium | reverse complement strand
CGGATAGATGAAACCAGTCATAACAACGGCAAACAGCAGGAAGGCCCACAGTTTCATGCGTTCAGCAACCGCACCAGATACAATCGACATAGCTGTTGCTACGAAGACCACCTGGAAGAAGAAGTCAGATGCGCCAGAATAAACTGAATCGCCACCAAAACCATTCTCAGCTGATTGCTTCAATACACCAGCAATCGCCGCGTCATCCATGCCTGTCACAGTTGTGATGCCAGACAGCAGGATGCCACCGTCATACATAATGTCATAACCAATGATGAGATACATCGTACACGCAACAGCGTACAAAGCGATGTTCTTGGTAAGAATTTCTGCAGTGTTCTTGGACCGGACCAGGCCTGCCTCAAGCATGGCAAAGCCTGCTGCCATCCACATTACCAGTGCACCCATTACCAGAAAGTAGAAGGTGTCAATGGCGTACTGGAGTTCAAAAATATTATTTTCCATGATGCCTCCCTATAGTGCTTCGGCACCGGTTTCACCGGTACGAATCCGCACTGCTTGTTCAACAGCTGTTACAAAAATCTTGCCGTCACCGATCTTGCCGGTGTTTGCTGCCTTGCTAATTGCCTCGATGACCTGATCTGTCAGACCATCATCGACAACGGCTTCCACTTTTACTTTAGGTAAGAAGTCAACAACATACTCCGCACCGCGATACAACTCGGTGTGGCCTTTTTGTCGACCGAACCCTTTCACTTCTGTGACGGTTATGCCCTGTACCCCAATCTCAGATAAGGCTTCACGAACATCGTCCAGTTTGAAAGGCTTGATGATTGCCATAACCATTTTCATGGCTTAACCCTCCTGTTATAAATTGAAAAAATCTCACCTGCTTCTTTGGTGAGCTCAAAGCTCTTTAAAAAAAGCGCCCTCGTTACTTCAAAATCTCTCCGCTTTTGCCACTGGAAAAATTCGCAAAGTAAAAAGCCTGCTTTATGCGCACTCATAATGCATTTGATGTGCCATCACTAATAAATCAATAATTACAATGAGTTAGCTGATTGTGCGGGTAAATATGCACTCATTTAGTGCGCGTTGCATGGGATCCAACACGGTGCATGCACTACTATTGTGCACCTTTTTGGTAACGTTCAGAGTATAGCTAAGCGTGGAATTTGCTACGTAAATAAATGTTAAATCTTCAAACGGTCAGGTAGCGCTGCACTAACTCATCATTGAGTCCAGTCATATTTCCAGTTGCGACTTTTCTGCCTCTATCTAAGATAATGAACTCTTCTCCGACTCTTCTGGCGAAAGGTAATTTCTGTTCCACCAGCAGTACGGTGATATTCTCTTCCCTGTTTAGACGCACAATGATGTCACCGATTTCCTGAACAATATTTGGTTGGATACCTTCGGTCGGCTCATCGAGTATCAAAATTGAAGGATCAAGCGCCAGGGCGCGCCCAATTGCAAGCTGCTGCTGCTGACCACCCGACAAATCACCGCCACGACGATTCATCATTTGTTTTAGTACCGGGAACAGTTCAAAAATCCTTTCGGGGATTGCCTTTGATTTGTCTGCTCTTGCAGTCAGGCCAATCCTGAGATTCTCTTCGACCGTCAATTGCCCGAAGATTTCACGCCCCTGTGGGACATAACCTATGCCGAGGCGAGAGCGTAGTTCGGCTGGCTTACCGCTAATGACTGTATCTTTATACTTGATAGTGCCACTCTCAAGGGGTAATAACCCCATGATCGCTTTTAGCACAGTAGTTTTACCGACACCATTACGGCCCATTAAACAAACGCAGCTCCCATCAGGAATATCAAAACTCATATCCCAGAGGGTATGACTACCACCGTAAAATTGATTGACCTTATCTAGACTCAGCACCGATTATTCCCCCAGATACACTTCAACGACGCGGGGATCATTCTGGACTTCGTCCATGGACCCTTCTGCCAGGACTGAGCCTTCATGTAAGACTGTTACGGTCTCGGCAATTGAGCGGACAAAATCCATATCATGTTCAACCACAACCACAGACTGATCACCCGCCAGGCGTTTGAGCAGTTCAGCGGTCTTATCCATCTCCTGGTGGGTCATTCCTGCGACCGGCTCGTCAACCAGCAACAATTGGGGGTTTTGCATCAACAACATGCCTATTTCCAGCCACTGTTTCTGTCCATGCGATAATGAGGCTGCCTCTTTGTCTTTGAGTTCCTGCAGGCCAATAATTTCCATAACACTGTCTATACGATCGCGTTGTTCACCATTGAGGTGGGCAAATAAAGTCGGCCAGACACGTTTGTCTGCAGCCATGGCCAGTTCAAGATTTTGGAAAATGGAATGGAACGGGAAGATTGTTGGTTTCTGGAATTTACGCCCGATACCAGCATGGGCAATTTCATATTCACTCATGCGTGTCAGATCCAAGGTCTGCCCAAAATAAGCGACGCCAGAATCAGGACGTGTTTTACCAGTGATGACATCCATCATCGTAGTTTTACCTGCGCCGTTTGGACCAATGATGCAGCGAAGTTCGCCTGCATTAATATATAAAGTCAGATCGTTTAATGCCTTAAAACCATCAAAGCTTACCGTTATATCCTCCACATAGAGAATGGTTCCATGCGAGATATCCAGTTCTCCGGGGACAACCGTGTGTCGGCCATTGCTAAAGGGCATACGCTTCTCAGCAACGAAGTCGAAGACCCGGTCCCTGCGCATCAACTCTCTTAACCGATCGAGTTCGCGCATTTAATGAGTCCCCTGCTCTGCTGATGCTGCCATCTGATCGCCGCTTTCATCATTACTGGAGGCTTTTTTATTGCGCTCGTTACGTTTGTTCTGGATCTGCTCCCAGAGGCCGATTACGCCTTTTGGCATGAAGATCGTCACTAAAATAAATATCGCTCCCAACGCATATAGCCAGACCTCAGGAAATGCTGCAGTAAGGTAGGTCTTGGCATAGTTGACGGTGACCGCACCCAGGGCGGCACCATAAAGAGTCGCGCGCCCGCCAACCGCAACCCAGACAACTAACTCAATGGAATTTAAGGGCTGGAATTCACTCGGATTAATAATACCAACTTGCGGAACATACAGGGCACCCGCAATACCCGCCAGAACTGCTGACAGGACAAATACCCATAGCTTAAAACTCTCGACTTTATAGCCGATGAAACGGGCACGATCTTCGGCGTCACGTATCGCAACCACGATACGCCCCAGTTTTGAAGTCACTACATATCGACCAATCAGGTAGGTAAGTAACAGACTCACTGCAGTAGCAATAAACAGCACAGCACGAGTGCCATCTGCCTGAACATCAAAACCCAGAATATCTTTAAAATCGGTGAAGCCATTATTACCGCCAAAGCCAAACTCATTCAGCAGAAATAATTTCCACAATGCATAAGTCAGGGCCTGTGTGATAATTGATAAATACACCCCGGTAACACGTGAGCGAAAAGCCAGCCAACCGAATATAAATGCGAGTAATCCTGGTACAACAATAACAATTAACATCGCGAACCAGAACATATCAAAGCCATGCCAGAACCAGGGCAGCTCCTTCCAGTTCAGAAAAACCATAAAGTCAGGTAAATCCGGGTTACCGTAAACACCGCGATCACCAATCTGCCGCATGAGATACATACCCATTGCATAGCCACCCAAGGCAAAGAATGCACCATGGCCAAGACTGAGAATTCCGCAGTAGCCCCAAACCAGATCCAGGGCGATGGCCAGCATTGCATAACACAAATACTTACCCAGTAAGGTCACCGTGTAAGTCGATACATGAAAGATAGAATCTGCCGGTACAAACAGATTAAAGCCTGGGATCACCACGATTAAAGTCAGCAGCACCGCAATAAAGATTTTGCCACCTTTATCATTATTAAAAAATGCCAGGAAATACGATTTATGCATATCGATCACTCGGCCTCAGCCGCACGCCCCTTTTGCGGGAACAGCCCACGCGGCCATTTCTGAATAAACAGGATGATAAAGATCAACACCATGATGCTGGCAATTACCGCCCCGTACCAGGATTCAAGGAACTTGGTTAACAGACCCAGGATCGAACCACTTGTGAAGGTTCCGGATAAACTGCCAACACCACCAAATACGACAACCATGAAAGAATCGATGATGTATTGCTGGCCAAGGTTGGGCCCGACATTGGTTACCTGGCTCAATGCAACACCTGCCATACCGGCAATACCTGAGCCTAAACCAAACGTCAGCGCATCCACCCACTCACTGCGGACGCCCATCGCCTTGGCAATCGAACGATTACTGGAAACTGCCCGGACCTGCAAACCTAGTCGTGTTTTCTTCAGGATCAGGACCAGGGTAACGAAGACAATAATTGTGAAGATGAAGATATACAAGCGATTGTAAGTTAGTGCAAAAATCGGATTAAATTCCAGCGAACCACTCATAAATGCCGGGGTTTCTACCGGCCGGTTGTTGGGCCCGAAGATACTGCGGACCAATTGCTGTAATATCAAACCAACGCCAAAGGTCGCCAGCAGGGTATCCAATGGACGCCCCTGTAAATAGCGAACAACAAAGCGCTCGATCAATATCCCAACAAAAGCCGAAACCAGGAAGGCAAGGGGGATCGCAATAAAAATGGAAAGCGCAATATGCTCAGGTATAAGTTGCTGTACTGCATAGGTCGTATAGGCACCCAACATCATTAATTCACCGTGTGCCATATTGATCACTCGCAGCACTCCAAAGGTAATCGCCAGTCCAATTGCAATTAATATCAGGATCGAACCCGTACTGATACCGAATACAACATTTTCCAGTGTGCCGTAAAATGAAATGTCTTCATCAATTTTTTTCAAAGCGTTAGTAGCAGCGACTCGGACACTCTTGTCTGACTCAATAAATTCACCGGATTCATTCTGCCTGATCAATTCAGCCAGTTTTACTCTTACTTCGGGTATCAAACTGTTCGATAAGACCGAAATAGCATTAAGGCGTTTGTCCTGATCATCAGAATCAACCTCCCACATCGCGATACCGACTTTCATATATTCAAGAATGTCTTCATCTGGCTCATTCTTGGCAAGTTTCTTCAGGGTGTGGTAGGCCTTTTCATCAACATTCTTGATGACTTCGTAAACCGAATTTTTTCTTAATGAGGTTTTGGGGCTCTTCAACCCAATTATGGCGAGATACTCACCGGCTTTGCGGCGCAGGCTGTTTTTTGATTTGACTTTCTTCAGACCGCTCTTCGAAGTTCTATCCAGAACCTTACCGGTCATGATCGAAGTGACTTTATAACTGTCACCAATGTTTACTGCGGAAACGAGTTCTTTGCTTTGTTTAACATAAAACAAGGTATTTTTAGAAAACGAATACAGGATGTCATACACCCGCTCATCTTCAAAGCTGGCCAAGCGTTCAAGATTTTCTGCCTGCTCCGTGAAATTTACTTTTTCCGTCAGTTTCGCCACTGCGTCTTCAAAACTTAGAGTGGCAACTGGCTGGCTGGCCTCGGCATCATCAGCCGCAGACTGTTGCTCTGCTGCGAATCCCGCATATGGCGTGGTTGCCATGAACAACAATAGAATTATTTGTATGAGTGTTTTATGTTGCATTATTATTTTACTTACGTTCATATACAACATCTTTGCAAGTTTAATTTATATGTAATGCGCACACACTAACTGATTTAGTATGTATCGTAAATAATCATTTATGAAAGAAAAAACCCCAGCCAGCTTGGTACTGACTGGGGCCTGCATCATGCATTTAGTAGTTCTGTCCTGAACATTTCTTGGTCTTGGTGTTGTAGTTACCACACTTGAGCTTAACCCAGTCGGAAACGACATCTTTGCTACCAGGCAAGTAATCAGACCATGCATCACCAGGGACTGTACCCTTGGTCTTCCAGACGACTTCAAACTGACCATCTTCCTGGATTTCACCAATCAGCACAGGCTTGGTCAGGTGATGATTAGGTAACATCTTGGCAGTACCACCTGTCATGTTTGGCACAGACATACCAATGATGGTTGACGCCACCTTGTCAGTATCAGTTGACTTGGCCTTTTCTACTGCTTTAACCCATAGCTTGAAACCAATTGCGGTAGCTTCCATCGGGTCGTTGGTTACACGTTTCTTGTCTTTAATAAACTTGTGCCATGACTTGATAAAAGCTGCATTCTCCGGGGTATCAACCGACATGAAGTAATTCCATGCCGCCAGGTGTCCAACCAGTGGCTTGGTATCGATACCAGACAACTCTTCTTCACCAACCGAGAAAGCAACGACAGGGATATCTTCAGCAGAAATACCCTGGTTGCCCAACTCTTTATAGAAAGGCACGTTGGCATCACCATTGATAGTCGATACTACCGCGGTTTTCTTGCCTGCAGAGCCAAACTTCTTGATATCTGAAACGATACTCTGCCAGTCAGAATGACCGAATGGTGTGTAGTTGATCATGATGTCTTTTTCTGCAACGCCTTTGGCTTTCAAATATGCCTCAAGTATCTTATTGGTAGTACGTGGATAAACATAATCAGTACCAGCCAGGACCCAACGCTTGACGCCTATTTCATTCATCAGGTAATCAACTGCTGGGATGGCCTGCTGGTTAGGGGCAGCACCGGTGTAGAAAACATTCTTTGATGATTCCTCACCTTCATACTGAACCGGGTAAAACAATAAGCCATTTAATTCTTCAATCACCGGTAGCACAGATTTACGCGAAACCGATGTCCAGCAACCAAAAATAACATCTACTTTCTTCTGCGAGATCAGCTCTCGAGCTTTTTCTGCAAACAGTGGCCAGTTAGAAGCGGGGTCAACAACAACCGCCTCAAGCTTTTTCCCCATTACACCACCCTTTTTGTTCTGCTCATCAATCATCATCAGGACCGTGTCTTTGAGCGTTGTTTCACTGATAGCCATTGTGCCTGACAGTGAGTGCAGAACGCCGACCTTGATAGTATCTGCGGCTGATGCAAACTGACTCAGCAGGAATGCGCATGCAAGTACTGCAATTCGTGCTGCTTGTTTAGCATTTTTATTCATGATGACTCCTTATTATCATAGTTATATTGAAAAATGCCTGCCCCTGATTTT
>JASFLL010000062.1:0-7117 GCA_050118115.1 Thioalkalispiraceae bacterium | reverse complement strand
GTAGATCAAAGGTCAACACATGATATTTTTTTGCAAGTCCCGGAATAAATTTTGTCCACGTATCAGAGGCCCGATCACCGAGACCATGCACCAATACGACTAACTCCTTATTATTGCGCCCCGCCTCGACGATATAACTTTTCCCACCAAAGATGGGATCATTTATAAAGTATTTTTTAATATCACCTGATGATGCATATGTCAGCTTTCCAAAAAGGACCAGGCAAACCATCAGCAGGTACAGAAAGCCACGCCTATGAAATATTCTATATATATGCATATTTGTAACTATACACCAAGCCATTTTTTAGCCAAAATACAGCCGACGAATTTTGCCAACTTTATCATTAAATTTTGGCTAATCCTTATACTCATTCGCATTTTTTAGCCGCAATACGATAAAATCAGTAAAATAAGCCGCTTCAGTATACTGTCAGGAACATTAAGGAGATGAATATGCAACTTGGTACCCCGCTCTCAGCTACCGCAAAACGCGTCATGTTATTAGGTAGTGGTGAACTGGGTAAAGAGGTCATCATTTCTTTACAGAGGCTTGGAGTTGAAGTAATCGCGGTCGATCGTTATGAAAATGCACCCGGTCACCAGGTTGCACATCGTGCCCACGTCATCAACATGGCTGACCCTACGGAACTACGTGCCCTTGTGCTCAAAGAGAGGCCACACATCATTGTTCCTGAAATCGAGGCCATTGCAACTGATGAATTAGTTAAAATAGAAAGTGAGGGGCTGGCTGAAGTCATCCCCACGGCACGCGCAGCACAGCTGACTATGAACCGCGAGGGGATTCGCCGGCTTGCAGCTGAAGAGTTACAACTTGCCACGTCAAACTATGAATTCGCCGACAATATCGATCAATTTAAACGGGCCGTGCAAAATATAGGTATTCCCTGTATTGTTAAACCCGTCATGTCTTCCTCCGGCAAAGGTCAGTCTGCCATTAATCACGAAGCTGATATCAACAAGGCCTGGGATTATGCCATGAGCGGTGGTCGTGTGAGTAAAAACCGGGTTATTGTCGAACAAAAAATTGATTTCGATTATGAGATTACCCTGTTAACAGTACGCGCCTTAAATGCCAATGGAGACATTGAAACAAGCTATTGCCAGCCGATTGGACATCTCCAGAAGAACGGTGACTACGTAGAAAGCTGGCAACCACAACCGATGTCCGAAACAGCCCTGCAACGTGCCCAGGAAATTGCATCAAAAGTAACCTCAGCGTTGGGAGGACGTGGCATCTTTGGAGTGGAACTCTTTATCAAAGGTGATGAGGTCTGGTTCAGTGAAGTCAGCCCTCGCCCTCATGACACGGGCATGGTCACCATGATCACACAAATGCAGAGCGAATTTGAATTACACGCCCGTGCAATTCTGGGCTTACCTGTCTCCACCACCCTGCGTTCACCCGGTGCCAGTGCAGTGATTTATGGCGGGATGGATAAAAAAGCCATTGCCTTTGAAGATGTTGACAAGGCCCTGCAAATCCCAAACAGTGATATACGCCTGTTTGGCAAACCAGAGGCATTCCAACACAGGCGTATGGGAGTCGCTCTGGCCTATGCGGACACTATTGAAGAAGCGAGGGACAATGCGAAGAAAGTAGCGGGTACTGTAAAAACATTCTAAAGAGCTGATTATTCTGCTTATCTATCACACATATCCTTATCTTTACTTAATCGGTATATTTATTCATACTGCGCCAGATCTTCCCAGCGCTCGTAGGCCTGTTCCAGCTCTATATTAAGATATTCAAGTCGTTCCAGTGTCTCGGTGATTTGATCTTTTTCCTGCTGGTAAAAAGCCGAGTCGCTGACTCTGGCTTCCAGCACACCCTTCTCTTCTTCCAGCGCTTCAATCAATTGGGGTAATTCCGCCAGCTCGCGGCTTTCCTTGTAGCTGAGTTTTCTTGCTTTAACCGGTTTGATCGCACTGACATCGACTTCTTTATCTTTTTTAATTTCTTTTGCTTTGCTACCTGGTTCTGGCCGTTGCCGCAACCAGTCTTCATAACCGCCTACGTATTCACTGACATGACCATCATCTTCAAAAACTAACGTGCTGGTGACAATATTATCCAGGAAAGTACGATCATGGCTTACCAGTAACAGCGTGCCATCGAACTCGGTCAACAGGTCTTCCAGCAATTCAAGGGTATCGACGTCCAGATCATTGGTGGGTTCGTCGAGGATCATCAGGTTACAGGGCTTGGTGAACAGTTTTGCCAGTAACAAACGATTGCGTTCACCGCCGGATAATGACTTAACTGGCGAGTCGACACGTTCCGGGGGAAACAGGAAACTACGCAGGTAACCGATTACATGCCGTGAACGTCCCTTCACTTCAATGTAATCACTGTTTTCACTCAGATTGTCGCGCACGGATTTTTCAGGGTCGAGGATGGCACGATGTTGATCGAAATAGGCCTTATCCAGCTTGGTTCCTAGCACGATTTTCCCCGAATCCGGTTTGAGTTCACCGAGGATGATTTTTAATAAAGTACTTTTACCCGAACCATTGGGACCAATAATACCGACGCGATCACCGCGCAGGATACGTGTCGAAAGATCCTGAATAATGGGCTGATCACCATAGCTAAAATTAACATGGTAAAGATCAGCAACCAGTTTACCGGCGATATCGGCCCGGTTGAGCTCCAGATCGGCCTTACCCTGCAGACGAATACGTTGTCGTACTTTATCGCGCATATCCTTTAATGCCCGCACCCGTCCCTGGTTGCGTGTGCGGCGTGCCTTTACTCCCTGACGGATCCAGGCCTCCTCCTGGGCCAGTTTCTTGTCGAACTTGGCGGCGGCCCGTTCTTCGATAGCTAACAATTCCTGCTTCTTGGCCAGGTAGGTTTCATAGTTGCCGGGAAAGGTAGTCAGCGTACCGCGATCCAGTTCAATAATTCTTGTGGCAAGATTACGGACAAAGGTCCGGTCATGGGTAATGAAGATCAGCGCGCCCTGGAAGTTCATCAGGAATTCTTCCAGCCACTTGATCGCGGCGATGTCCATATGGTTGGTGGGTTCATCCAGCAATAGTAATTCCGGATCACTGACCAGGGCCCGCGCCAGCATCACCCTTCGACGGATACCGCCGGAACAATCCTTTAATAACTTGTCAGTGGGTAAACTCAATTTGCTGAGGACAGTCTCAATTTTTTGATCACTGTTCCAGCCGTCCTGTAACTCGATCTTGTGTTGCAGTTCCGACATGATTCGCATGGCATCTGGATCCTGGTCATCAAAATTCTGCAGAATGTGATGATATTCCGTTAGTAACTGGCCCAGGTTACCCAGACCGGAGGCTACGACATCATAAATAGTTGATGCCTTGTCTTCCGGGACTTCCTGTTCAAGGTAAGAAATACGCAGGTTGGGCTGTTTCCAGATCTCACCCTCATCAGGCTCTACCATACCGCTGATAACCTTGAACATGGTGGACTTGCCCGTACCGTTCCGGCCGACCAGGCAGACCCGTTCCCCTTTTTCGATCTGGAAGTCCACATCTTTTAACAGGGGTAGATGGCCATAGGCCAGAGATACCTTGCTCAGATTTAGTAACATTGCCTAGCTTAAATTCTCAGAACACAACTCGATTGTGAATATTACGTATAATTGGAAAAGGGATTTTAGCGAATATAGATGGGAAAGTCCCTACTTGATTGCAACGACTATGCTACCATTCCATCAAGGTAAAACCAGCGACCATCTTCCCTGATAAACTGACTCACCTCATGCATTTGTTCCGCCTTGCCATTAACTTTGTAGCGTGCAATAAATTCAACCGTGGCTTTTGCATCTTCTGGTCCTGGCAAGCTTGCATTCAATACCCGTAATTCGACCCACTTAACAGGTAATTTATTTTCGTCATCTAACGAAACTGGTCGTGTCGACGAATGCCAGGTGGATAACAAATAGCTATGATTTTTGAGTGTATAGGCCGTATAGCGTGACCGCATTAACTCCTCTGGCGTCCGGGGGTACTCACCACCTTCAATATACTGACCACAGCAGATTGAATATGGTTTGCCGGAACCACAAAGACAAATATCGTTTTTCTTTTTTGCCATTCGCTACTGGTGTATTTTTTTATAGATGGATTCTTTTCCAGTATGACTGGTAACAATCCGTAGTTCATTACGCGCCTCATTAAAATGAAAGGTCATGATGAAATCTTTATCTTTATAAGTAAATACAGCCTTTACGCTATCAGCAGACACGATGTAAAAGCCCTCGTATTCACCTTGCGGCCCGCTACTGATAGCGTCACCATCCGGTTTGAACTCAACATAATCTGTCTTTGAACCATCCGGGTCATAGGATAATTGCCACTTACCGATCAACCAGGCATCATCGGCATATGCAACAGAGATAAATAATGCCAACAGTGTAACTGTCAAAACTCCTGGAACAGAACGATTTATATATTTACGCATGCTTTCCTTTCCCAAGCTAATTTAATGACCAACCATACTGGCCTTTTCTTGAACCAGTATACCATCACGATAGTCTGCCATGGCCTGGTGAATTTCCTGCTGGGTGTTCATCACAAAGGGACCATACTGGGCAATCGGTTCGCCAATAGGTTTACCCGTCACCAGAATAAATCTGGCACCATTGTCACCCGCTTTTATCCTGACTTCGTCCCCTCTGGACAGTACGACAAAACTGTGCACGGGAATATTGTCATTCTCAATGGCAGCCTCACCTTCAAACAGATAGATAAATCCGGTGTGTCCCGAATCAAACTCATGCCTGAATGTAGCATTGGCAGTTAATTCCACATCAAAGTAGCTTACCGCTGTATACGGATCTTCGATCGGACCGGTTGTACCTTTATATTTCCCCAGCAATACTTTCACGTTAGCTTCCTCGTCTGACACGACTGGAAATGCACTGGCCGAGTATTCCTGGTAACCGGGTTCTGACATTTTTGCCTCTGCAGGTAAATTGATCCAGAGCTGAAAGCCCTGCATCAGGCCTTCTGTTTGCTGTGGCATCTCGGAATGAATAACACCACTGCCTGCCTTCATCCACTGTGCACCACCGGATATCAGGTCACCACGGTTACCCATACTGTCCTGATGCAACATGTGACCATCAAGCATATAGGTAAAGGTATTAAAACCACGATGGGGATGATCAGGAAAACCGGCGATGTAGGCATCGGGGTCATCACTACCAAAGTGATCCAGCAATAAAAAAGGATCCAGGTTTCGAATCGCCGGCGTGCCGATACTCCGATGTACAGTAACACCGGCACCTTCGGTTACTTCCGTGGTCTGGATAATTCGTTCTGCTGTACGTATTGTCATAATCTGATTCCTTACTGAGCCCTATGCTGCCTGACGGGCAAGCTGTGCGATTCTGGACTGAATTCCCTGTATCGTATCCTGGTCTTCATGATTGAAACGTTCTGCTGAAATAAATGCCACGTCATCAATCCCGATAAAACCCAGTACATGGCGTAGATAACCACTGGCAAAATCAATCTCACTGCCGATCCGGGTTCCTCCCGAGGCCATCACAATATAAGCCTTTTTGGCTCCTCGCAATCCATTGCCAAGCAAACCGATGGCTCCGTCCGAAGTATAGTTGAAGGTCAATCCAACCCGGCAGATCATATCGATCCACGCCTTAAGGCTGGCTGGTACACTAAAGTTATAGATCGGGGTAGCAATGACCAGGATATCTGCCTCCTGAAGTTCCCTGACCAGCTCATCCGACTGGGCCAGTTTCCCTTGCTGCTGTGCATCACGTTGTTCTGCTGGCGTATAATTCGCTTCGACCCAGCTGGCATCCACCACAGGCAGACCAGTGGATACATCCCGGTGCACAATTTTTACCGGGCCGTGCTGGGCGGTTAATTCCTCGACCATTTCCATGGCAAAACGGCGAGTGACGGAGCCCTCCTGCTGGGCGCTCGCAGATACGAGAAGAATATTGGGCTGTTCAGGCATGGTATTTCTCCTTATCAATTATCCGAAGTAATCTCGATAGATATTCAGTGCGATCAAGGATAGTTGTTGCATTAATTGTGATAAATAGTCTATAAATAAACTAATTGTTCTGATATTGTGTACAATAATGGCACAATTTGAAGAAATTCAGGCATTTATTCATATCGTTGAACATGGCTCGATGACCGCTGCTGCCGAGCGCCTGGGTCTGGCAAAATCAGCTATCAGTCGCCGTCTTGCCGAGCTGGAAGAACGCCTGGGCGTTGAATTGTTCCACCGGACAACAAGGCGAATGACCCTGACAGACAGTGGCCAGAGCTTTTATGAACGGGCTGTGCGCATCATGGCGGATCTGGAAGAGGCCGAGAATGCTGTCAGCCAGGCCCACCAGGAATTACGGGGTGAATTACGCATCGCGGCACCGCTCAGTTTTGGTGTCATGCATCTGGGCCCCGCCATTGCCGATTTTCAGCAACTTCACCCGGCCATCCGGTTTGATATCGATTTCAATGATCGCCAGGTCGACTTGATCCGGGAAGGATATGACCTTGGCATCAGAATCGCCAACCTCAAGGATTCCAGTCTCATTGCCCGCAAATTCGCGACCATGACCTCAGTGGTGTGTGCCAGCCCTGCTTATCTGGCAACAAGCGGGACCCCCTCTACTCTCGAGGAACTGAGTCATCACACCTGTCTAACCTATAGCTATCTACCTGCGCCGAATCAATGGAACTTCATTGATCAGAGCGGTCAGGAACAGATAATCAAAGTTGGCGGGGGACTGCAATCAAACAATGGTGATTTTCTCCGTCAGGCTGCCGTCGCCGGGCTCGGAATTGTGCGCCAACCCACGTTTATCGCTTATCAATCCATTCAACGAAATGAATTAGTTCCCATTCTGCAGGACTATGCGATACCGAACATCAATGCACATATCATTTATCCGCCAACACGACATTTATCTCAACGTGTTAGAGCCTTTATTGATTTTCTGGTCGACCGGTTCGCCGGTATACCTTATTGGGAACACTGTCTAAAATGAATCCATCGTTTAGAAATGTCTGAGATTGCCGATGTATACTCTGAAGAATAACAAGAGCTTAATAAAGAAACGATAGCAGTATGCGGACA
>JASFLL010000061.1:0-7134 GCA_050118115.1 Thioalkalispiraceae bacterium | reverse complement strand
ACCATGCCCTATACAGTGGGCACTGGTGGAACAGGCTGAGCTAATTGAGTAATTTACACCCTTAATCTTGAAGGGCGTGGCCAGACAGGCAGAATTGGTGCTCGACATGGTACGGGTCACCATGTAGGGACCCACTTTACGGATACCCTTCTCGCGCATTAAATCTGCCGCAGCGACAATATTCTGAGTGGATGGACCACCAGAGCCCATGACCAGACCGGAACGTGGGTTGGATATATCTGATTCAGCCAGACCGGAATCGTCAATGGCCTGTTGCATAGCGATGTAGTTATAAGCCGCACCATCACCCATAAAACGCTTCAACTTGCGGTCGATCTGGGCATCGAGGTCGATATTCACAGTACCGTGAATATGCGAGCGAAAACCCATATCGGCGTACTCCTGAGAAAATTCAATCCCGGATGTACCGTTCTTCAAGGAGTTTAAAACTTCGTTTTGATCTGTCCCAATACTGGACACAATCCCTAAACCTGTAATTACTACTCGACGCATAGGCTTTTATAATTTTGATTTTTGGAGGTTAATTTAACTTTCGTTAGTAAACAGACCTACACGCAAATCTTTTGCTGTGTAGATTATCTCACCATCGACTTCGACCGTCCCATCTGCAATCCCCATAAAGAGCTTGCGCATAATGACGCGTTTAAGATTCAGATGGTAACGAACCAGTTTACTCGTCGGCATAACCTGGCCGGTGAACTTGACTTCACCTGCTCCCAGTGCACGACCATGACCCGGTCCACCTAGCCAACCCAGGTAAAATCCAACTAGTTGCCACAGGGCATCCAGTCCAAGACATCCAGGCATCACCGGATCATTAATAAAGTGACATTCGAAAAACCAGAGGTCCGGTTTGATATCCAGCTCAGCAACAATTTCACCTTTACCGAACTCACCCCCAACATCACTGATGCTGGTGATACGATCAAACATTAAAAATGGGGGAGCTGGTAGTTGGGCATTACCCGGACCAAACAGCTCTCCACGACCGCACCGCAGTAATTCGTCATACGAGAAACTGGATTTACGGTTTTCTACATTAGCTGTGAGTGTGGACATTCTGATTCACTTTTTAATAATACGTTTAATCGTTTGTTTTCCCTGGATTTATTCACAGCCTTCCTGCATGTGAGGGGCTATTTTACCTGTCTGTTGGCGCTAAAACAAAGGCATGATGTGAATTTTTCATTTTTCTCGGTGAAAACTTCGCTCCGAACGCTGAATAAACTCGCATAAATTCGTGGTTAAATTATGGTCTAAGCCCTCCAGGGCCCTTAGATTCTCTTCCAGGTGGCCAGGCTGAAATAGCAAACGATAGGCTTTTTTAAGTAGCCTGATATCGTCCATTTTGAAACCAGCCCGTTTCAGACCCACCAGATTCAGACCACGAACCGTGGCAGGATTACCATCAGTTATCATATAAGGCAGGACATCCTGGGTAATCTTGCTATTCCCGCCAATCATGGCGTACGGACCGATGTGCACAAACTGATGTACCATGACGCCTCCTGAGATGAACACGCGGTCTGCAATGCTGACATGGCCACCAATACCCGCTGAAACAGCAATGGTGACATTGTCTCCGATTTCACAATCATGCCCCACGTGCGCGGAAACCATCAGATAATTGTTATCACCCAGAATTGTACTCCTGCCTGCAGAATAAGCGCGGTTCACAGTCACTGACTCGCGAAAGACATTATTGTTGCCAACCTCGAGCCAGGTCTCGACCGATTCGTCAGTAAAACCGGTATGCTGGGGATTGCCACCCAGCACTGCGTATTCATAGACGCTGTTATTATTTTGCATGCGTGTCCCGGTTTTAATCACAGCATGGGCAGCAATCCGATTATCATCCCCCAACACAGCACCGGCTTCGATAATGGCACAGGGCCCGATTTTGTTACCCCTGCCCAGGTGTGCATCGGGAGCTATAATCGCTGTGGGATGAATATCGTTGGGCACTTTCTAGCTCGAATTGGTTTTTATCAATTAAGATAGTCTAACAGAGTGCGCTTTTATAACTAGTAGTCTTTTCCAGTCAGGTCCCACCAGGTGGATTATCTATTTTCTATTCCTGCGGTTCATATTTTTTCAGCAGGATCCCTTCGTCACCACAACAGGACGCAGAGCATTTTTTGACCTGATGGATACTTTGTGCATCACCTGACAGGTAGTGGCTAACTGTCAGGTTCTCATCAGCGCAATCACAACCTTTATCATCATACATATACACATTTCGCAACCCTTCCTCTTTTGCGTTCGTAAATACCTGCTTCAGGACCTGACTCTCCGTTGCTGGTATATGCGAAAGTTGGTAGGCAGGAAAAAATTTGGTGATATGCCAGGGGCTATCAACGCCGAGGTTATCCCTGATCCAGCAGGCAATCCGGCGCAACATGTCCATATCATCATTCCTGGTTGGAATAATATTAGTACGAGTCTCAACATGCATCCCCAGTTGGTGAGCCTTTTTGATAGCATTGAGGATGTCTTCTACTTTTGCCATACGGCATATGTCAGTATAAAAATCCTGATCAAGGCTTTTTATGTCCGAACACAACACGTCCACATAAGGTGCCATTTCTTCAAGCGCTTCATCCGTGACAAAACTATTGGACACGTATACGGTATACAGACCCGCTGCATGTGCCAAACGAGAAACATCAATGACATATTCCAGCCAGACCGCAGGTTCAGAGTACGTGAAGGCTATACCCTGAACCTGGTGTTTCACGGCAGTTTCAATCATCTGCTCAGGTGAAACATAGGCCTCAGTCGACTCTCCTCTTGCCAGCCCATCCAGCGCTGAAACTCCCCAGGAAATATCCAGGTTGTGGCAACCGCCACAACGGAAGCTGCAACCATAACTGCCAATAGACATAACCCGGGTACCCGGCTGGAAGTGCTTAACCGGTTTCTCTTCGATCGGTGAGATATCAATGGCAGAAATAATACCGTATGACAGATTGTAGAGAGTACCGTTGCGATTGACATGTGCCTGACAGAAACCGCGCTGTCCATGGCGCAAGCGGCAGCGCCACGAACACAAATGACAACGTGTCGTACCATCATTCAGTATTTCCTGCAGTCGTGTTTCCTGCAATCGATACTCGCGAGTATTTTTTTCTTCGACCTTTGGTTCGCTACGGCTCATGATTAATTCACCTGACTGATACTTTCGACTTCAACTAAATTGCCCGCATTCAGTTTCCATAACGGTGCGATAATGAATTTTAACTTTGCATGCGCTTCCCGTAATGCCTGCTCCGCTTGCGTAGTAGTCGGCGCCGTGGCAAAAATAAATCCCAGATAACTTGCACCTTCGGGTAAAGGTACCAGTTCGTGTCCCTCACGAACCTGAATATTAATCTCGTCGATATAGGGAACACGTTGTGCATCCAGCAAGCCTTCAACCCTTTTAAAAACACCAGCCTGTGGAATAGGAATCATCAGGACACCTGCCGCCTGTTGGTGTTGTTCCAGTTTAATAGTTTGTCGCATCGCCTGTAACAGCACCAGCTCTTCCAGTTGCTGTCCCGTGCCGAAGGTAAGCAGACGACCACATAATCCACCGATGGTTCTTGAGGCAATCTCAATTATAAAAACGCCGTTCTCGTTAATCCGACACTCGGCATGTACCGGTCCTTCAGAAAGTCCGTAGGCATGGCAGGCACGTTCCACGACAAGCCTGATTTTTTCCTGTGTTGTCTCCAATAGACTGGTAGGCGTAATGTAATAGGTTTCTTCAAAAAAAGGGCCTTCGAGTGGTTCGGGTTTATCGAATATCGTCAACAATGTTAATTGGCCGTTGTAGAGCATAGCCTCGACTGCGACTTCTGTGCCGGCTATAAAGTCTTCAACTAATAAATAACGCTTTACTTCTCGATCGAGATCATTCATCGAGTTTAATAAGCTTTGTATACGCTCGATGGCCACTAGCAACTCATCCAGATTATTTGCCCGGATCACCCCCCGACTGGCAGATAGTCCAACTGGTTTTACAACAACAGGAAAGCTGACATCCTCTAATTGAGTGTGAACATCTTTTTCTAGATCCAGGCGTCTGTGGGCAGGTTTTGGTATTGCAAATTCTGCCAATCGTTGTCGGGCCAGATCCTTACGCTGAGTTAACCTCACCGCATCAGGATCGTTATGGGCTAAACCAAGATGCCTGGCGATGCGGGCTGCCAGTTCGGTTGTGTAATCATCTGTGGCAATGACACCCGCAATATTATGAGGCAATATCGCTGATTTGAGTTGTTGATAAACCGTTTCTGTATCGGCGGTAAAGTCCAGGTGGATACCACTGGCATAAGCACTGATGATTGAATGTTTACCTTCTGAGGCAATAAGCGTGGTTATACCAAGTTTTTCCGCAGCCTGGATAAAATCAAAGGTTCGATAACTGCCATGCGGTGCAAGAATGAGCACGCAGGGCGTGTCATTTTCAGGTGAAATCATGCGGTTGGATATGGAGTTGGGTATTCACCAGGTATCTAGGCGCAGCCGCCACCGCCACACCCGGAGCATCCTCCAGAACCACCCACACTTTTGAATACATTATTAAAAACAAAGGACTTATTAAGACCATTATCAGCGAAGTCGATGTCACAGCCATTCAGATAGGCCATTGCAACCGCATCTACCATAATTTTAAATCCATCGCCTTCCAGCACCTTATCGGTGCCGCCAATACTCTCGGCATAGGTCATGCCATAAGTCATACCACTGCAACCACCACCACTGACAAAGATGCGGATACCGGCAATATCTTCTTCAACACTGCTGATCAGGTTTTTTAATTGCTCTGCTGCAGCCGGGCTGACCTTCAATTCTGATTCTGCGAGTGATGTTTGAAATGCAACTTCAGACATGTTCTTTCTCCAATACCTTAATATTACAACTTTACCAGGAATGTATTAGTCGTTCATAATAATAGCAAATATCGAACACGCATACATCTATCAGGAGTTGTCACAACGTGCGCATGGTTAAATGTAAAGTATTGAATATAGAGGCAGAAGGTCTGGATGCCCCTCCATATCCAGGGGACATAGGCATTCGAATTTATGAAAATATCTCTAAACAAGGATGGCAGGAATGGCTAAACCGCCTGACAATCATTATTAATGAAAATGGCCTGAGTACTGCTGACCCGGCAAATCTTGAGATCATCGAACAACACATGCTGGGCTTTTTGTTTGATGAGGGTGAAATGGGTGAATTACCGCCGGGTTTCCAGGCCGCCGGTGGTAAAAAGTAAATGATGAAGCCGCTCTCTGCATACGCGATCTCCGATTTAAAGCTTATTTATCAAATGTTGCATGAGCGCCTGCCAAGCGATCCCATGCTAATGGACAGTGAGTTGCTCCAGGACCTGCAAACTTATTTGCAACAGCAGGCACGCGATGATGGCATCGATGTTTCCCTGCATGCCCAATGGTCCAGTTGGCTGAATGATGGCACCTCAATTAAAGGTTTATAGAAAATATATTACTGACCATGAAGTTTTGTAGCCAATGTGGTAACAGCGTGAGTTTGCGTATTCCTGAAGGTGACAACATGCCGCGCTTTGTCTGTGACAGTTGTAACACCATTCATTACCAGAATCCCAATATCGTGGCCGGTTGCATACCGGTACTGGATGACAAAATTTTACTTTGTAAACGGGCAATCGAACCACGCTATGGTTTATGGACCCTGCCAGCAGGTTACATGGAAAACAATGAAACAGTTGAACAGGCGGCCATGCGCGAATCCATGGAAGAAGCCCATGCCAATGTTGAACTGCAACAACTCTATACTGTGTTTAGCCTGCCGCACGCCAACCAGGTTTACATGATGTATCGAGCCCGTCTCCTGGATGAAACATTCTCACCGGGAACAGAAAGCCTGGAAGTTGAGTTATTCGATGAAAAAGACATTCCCTGGGACAATCTGGCGTTTAACACGATTTATTACACGTTAAAATATTACTTTGAAGATCGGACCCGAGGTGAATTCGAGTTACGCTCACATCCTGTTGAGAAAAACAGAAAATAAGCTCACATATTCATGATGGGATCTTCCCAGCTGGCACTCAGCACATACCAGTCATCATCCCTCTTTTCCCAAATCGACGTGACTCGCAGGATCCGACCACTTTCGGGTAAAGTCTGATTTCTGCCTGCCATGACCACGTTGCAGGTGACTTCCGCCTTTTTATGTTTCAAAACCACTTCAATGTCATTCACAAAGACATGCACATTTTTATGGCGTCGGAAATGAAGCAGGACCAGCCCCTTCAGGTTCATCTTTCGAATCCGTTTATTCCCCAGAAACTCTTCGGCAATGGGTTCCATGACATTACCCAGCTCCTTGGCCTCGGCTGCCTTAACCATGTCATCGATACGTTGTCGGATTCGCGCCTCGTCATCCACGGGTTCACCGCCACATGACAGTAAAATCAATGCCAGCGCCAGCATCCAGGCCACCCGGAGATTTAACCAACTGTTAGTCATGTAATCCCCCAGATTGGCGCAATAAGTGAATTTGCGCGAAATTTGCCTGGTTTTGGCCATCTGATCACCCTGTATTTGGCTAATTTGTGATAATCGTCGCTGACTTTGGCTAATTTTTCTTTAATCTGGGGCCGTAATATATAGATGGTAGCTACCGGACAAAATGCCTTAAAACCCGGCTAACTCACTGAATTTATAGTTTACCAGACCAATTAACCACTGACAGGACAATCATGATGATGAGTTTCTCTAACCCTTTTACCCTCAAAGGGATGAGTAAAGCTTTAAACCGCCTGTACCACAAGCAGGAAAAAGCCTATCTGGCGCTGGCGATCTTGATGACCGGGCTTGGATATACTTTGCTTGCACTGCCCCCACTGCTTACATTCATCGGTATCCTGAAGGTAGCTGGCGGAATCAGCACCGCCGCGACGTTCACATCCTGGTTATTCGTCCTGCTCTGGATTGCGATTACGGCAATCGCCGGCCTGATCACTATAAGCATGGCCATCAGCAAGACCCAGATGCCCAGCGGCCTGGGGCTGAAAGAAGACAAGGCGCCACGCCTGCATGAACTCATTGCTGAAGTAAGCCAGCAATACAAAACACC
>JASFLL010000060.1:0-7136 GCA_050118115.1 Thioalkalispiraceae bacterium | reverse complement strand
CTGATTCGCCAATGCTTAATTGGAATTGGATGCGAGCAAAACTGAACTGAAAACGGCAATACCCTCTTCTCGACCAGTAAAACCCATTTTTTCCGTAGTTGTGGCTTTGATACTGACCTGATTGAGATTGAGCGAAAGATCTTCAGCAAGATTTTCACGCATGGCAACTATATGCGGTGAAAGTTTAGGTGCCTGTGCAATGATCGTGATATCCAGATTATTTATTCTGTAGTGCTCCGCCAGCATGATTTGATTAACGTCGCGCAACAAGATTCGACTATCAATGCCTGCATATTCTTTCGAAGTATCCGGAAAATGCTGGCCGATATCCCCTTTAGCCAGGGCACCCAGAATAGCATCACAGAGCGCATGCAGAACGACGTCGCCATCGGAATGTGCTTCAAGTCCCATATGATAAGGAATATCAACACCACCTAGTATCAACTTGCTGCCAGCTTTGAACCGGTGCGCATCAAACCCATTACCAATACGTATATTCATCATTAACCACCATCATCCATGCCATCATTATATACTGCGATACCATGGCGCCGTTGTTGATCGAGATAGAATTCGGCCAGGGCAAGATCATCAGGATGGGTTATTTTGATATTATCCGCACTTCCATGGATCATTTTGGGTTGATAACCAGCCATCTCCATTGCCATTGCTTCATCAGTTACCAGCAGTTTTTGTTCCAGCGCATTGGTGAGGGCTACCAGCAAATTTTTATAGCGAAACATTTGTGGGGTCAAGGCATGCCAGACATGCTCTCTGTTCAATGTTGAAGTAATAAGATTATCAGGATTTACCTGTTTCATCGTATCCTTGACCGGCATTCCTAATAGACCTCCTGCATCATTATGACATTCCGTTATCAACGTTTCGATGTCGTCAGGCCTGACACATGGACGTGCAGCATCATGAACAAGCACCCAGTCATTTTCATCGACACGATCTTTAATCGAAAGCATACCATTTAACACAGAATGACAGCGTTCTTCACCACCAATCACGGTTCTTACTGGTCGCGCAACCCAGTCCAGATGTAATTCTCCCCAATGGGGATCAGATGCGGCCAGCACAACCACAATCTCCGCAATAAGTGGATGAAGTGATAATCGGTAAAGTGTGTGCTCTAAGACACTGCGTCCATTTAATGAAAGGTATTGTTTTGGCACATCACCTCCCATGCGCTTACCAATTCCCGCAGCGGGGACGATGACCCAATAGCGCGCCTTACTGGATGTTGCAGGAATATTCGACATAGTGGTGGTTGAATTGATGGATCAATAAATAGTTATGTCTTGACGGTATGTTGATCCTTAGTGTGATTCTTTTTTTGATGTCTTGTCTTGATCAAGTACCTGTACAAATGTCTCACCCTCTTTGATCATGCCAAGCTCACTGCGTGCACGTTCTTCGATAGCGGCCAGCCCTGATTTTAAATCACTGACTTCAGCTGCCAGGGCATCATTTCTATGTTGTAATTGCTCGTTTACCTGTTTTTGCTCTGTAATCTGGTCTTCAAGTTTCCAGGCAGCCATAAGGCTGCCATCACCAAACCACAAGTCATACTGCAATATGGCCAGTAACGATAGAAACGAAGCTGCGACCAGAATTTTCAATTACGCCACCCTTAAATGTTTCCTATATTATAGAAGGCTTTTTTGCCTGCGTATTGGGTTTTATCGCCCAATTGTTCTGCTATCCGTAATAGCTGGTTGTACTTGGCAACACGATCTGAGCGTGACATGGAACCTGTCTTAATCTGGCCAGCAGAGGTTGCTACCGCCAGATCGGCAATCGTTGTATCTTCTGTCTCACCAGAACGATGTGAGATGACAGCCGTATAGTTTGCTTTCTTTGCCATGGCGATCGCATCCAGTGTTTCACTCAGGGTGCCAATCTGGTTGACCTTAATAAGAATCGAATTTGAGATGCCCTTATCAATACCTTCCTGTAATATTTTGGTGTTCGTGACAAACAGGTCATCACCAACTAACTGGATCTTTTTGCCCAGACGATCGGTTAACTGTTTCCAGCCATCCCAGTCGCTTTCATCCATACCATCTTCAATACTGAGAATTGGATACTTGCTAACCCAGTCATCCAGCATATCGATAAACTGGCCGGCATCTAACACCTTGCCCTCTGAAGCCAGATCGTATTTACCATCTTTGAAAAATTCACTGCTGGCCGCATCAATACCTATATAAATATCTTCGCCGGGTTTATAGCCTGCTTTTTCTACGGCCTGCAGAATGATACTGATCGCTGCCTCGTTCGATGGCAGGTCAGGCGCAAAGCCACCCTCATCGCCAACAGCAGTATTCATGCCTTGCTCACTTAATACTTTCTTCAGTGAATGAAAAATTTCGGAACCATAACGAATGGCTTCTGCCATGGTTGGTGCACCCACCGGCATAATCATAAATTCCTGCAAGTCCACGCTATTATCTGCATGTTCACCACCATTAATGATGTTCATCATGGGCACTGGCATCAGAAAATCATCACTGGTCGCCAACACTTCATATAACGGTTTATTCTGTGCGTTAGCGGCTGCATGCGCGGTTGCCAGCGAGACGGCCAGGAGTGCATTGGCACCATATTTGTCTTTGTTCGCAGTACCATCTGCCTCGAGCATGGCATTATCGATTGCACGTTGATCCAGGGCATCGAGACCGGCACACACATCTTTCAGTTCGTTATTGACGTGCGAAACTGCCTTGGTTACACCTTTACCAAGATAGCGATTTTTATTGCCATCGCGTAATTCTAACGCTTCACGAGTACCGGTGGAGGCACCCGATGGCACAGCAGCGCGCCCCATTACGCCAGACTCCAATATGACATCAGCTTCAACTGTAGGGTTGCCGCGTGAATCGATAATCTCGCGACCAATAATTGATTTAATCTTGGTACTGCTCATTTTCTTTCTCTGGTTCCTTAAGTTTATTTTATTAGTTGTTGTTCATGAAATGGATGCTGTTTCACAGTCGAATCTATTTCTGTAAGTACGGTCAATAAGTCTTTCATCATAGCGAGCGGCCATGCATTGGGGCCATCACTCATCGCATTGGCGGGATCAGGATGTGTTTCCATAAATAAACCCGAAATACCTACTGCAGTCGCCGCCCTGGCAAGCACTGGTACAAATTCTCGTTGTCCACCTGAAGAAGCACCCTGCCCACCCGGTTGTTGTACTGAATGGGTGGCATCAAACACCACGGGACAGTTTGTTTGACGCATAATCGCCAGGGAACGCATATCTGAAATTAACGTGTTATAGCCAAAAGACGCACCACGCTCACAAACCATAATCTGATCATTGCCAACTGCTTTGGCCTTATCTACAACGTTTTGCATATCCCAGGGCGCCTGGAACTGCCCTTTCTTAATATTGACCGGTTTGCCCTGTTTTGCCACCGCCTGAATAAAATTGGTCTGGCGCACCAGAAATGCGGGCGTTTGCAAAACATCTACCACACTAGCAACTTCATCAAGGGGGGTGTCTTCATGTACATCTGTTAACACGGGCACACCCACTTCGTCTTTTACCTTTTGTAATATCCGCAAACCTTCTTCTAATCCAGGACCGCGGAAACTCTCCGCCGAGGTACGGTTGGCTTTATCAAATGACGATTTATAAATAAATGGAATCCTTAATGCCTCGGTGATTTTTTTTAATTGCGATGCAGTATCCAGGGCCAGTGCCTCGGATTCGATCACACACGGACCTGCAATAAGGAAAAAGGGCTTATCCAGCCCTATGGGAAAACCACATAGTTTGTCCATTAGACAGTTACCGCCTCCTGGCGTGTATCGATATGTGTCTCGCGAGCTGCTGAAATAAAGCTGGTAAACAGCGGATGACCATCACGTGGCGTTGACGTGAACTCCGGATGGAATTGACAGGCTACAAACCAGGGATGATCAGGTATTTCGATAATCTCCATCAGTTTGTTATCAACCGATTTACCGGAAAAACGTAACCCTGCATCTTCAAGTTTTTGCTTGAAGTTGTTATTAAATTCATAGCGATGACGGTGTCGTTCAGTAATTTGTTCTTTACCATATGCCTGGTAGGCTTTACTGCCCGGTTCCAGGTTACAGATCTGACCGCCAAGACGCATCGTACCACCCAGATCAGAGTCCTCATCACGTCTTTCAACTTTGCCATCACTGGTTTGCCATTCAGTTATCAAGGCAATGACCGGGTACGGTGTTTGGGGATCAAACTCAGTACTGTTGGCATTGGCCAGTTTTGCAACATTACGTGCGTATTCAATGACAGCAACCTGCATGCCCAGACAAATACCAAGATAAGGTATCTTGTTCTCACGAGCATACTGGACAGATTTAATTTTGCCTTCGATTCCACGTTCACCAAAACCACCTGGTACCAGAATAGCATCAACTCCCTTAAGACATTCCGTTCCATCGTTTTCAATATTTTCGGAATCAACATACTGAATGTTCACTTTGGTACGTGTATGCACACCTGCATGAATTAACGCTTCGGACAATGATTTATAAGATTCCGTCAGGTCCATATATTTGCCGACCATCGCAATCGTTACCTGACCAGTAGGGTGTGTCATGGCTTCGACAAAATTATTCCATTCTGTCAGGTCTGCCGGTGGCGCCTTCAAACCTAGCTTTTCAACGACAATTTCATCGAGGCTCTGTTTATGTAGCTGGCTGGGGATTTTGTAAATACTATCGACATCCAGGCATTCAATGACCGCACGCAGTTCCACATTTGTAAACAGGGCGATCTTGCGGCGTTCATCTTCTGGTATGGGTCGATCAGCACGACACAACAACACATCCGGTTGAATACCAATCGACCGCAATTCTTTTACCGAGTGCTGGGTGGGTTTGGTTTTAATCTCACCGGCAGTTGGGATATAAGGCAATAAGGTAAGGTGCATAAACAGGACATTGTCATGTCCCATTTCCACGCCCATTTGCCGGATTGATTCAAGAAACGGCAGAGACTCGATGTCACCAACCGTACCACCAATCTCCACCATGGCGACTTCGGCCTCATCGGCACCTTCCACGATGCAACGCTTCATTTCGTCGGTAATGTGGGGAATGACCTGAACCGTGGCACCCAGATAATCACCACGGCGCTCTTTTTCAATGACGTTCTCGTAGATCCGCCCGGTGGTGAAATTATTTTTCTGATTCATGGTGGTGCGAACAAAACGCTCATAATGCCCCAGATCCAGGTCTGTCTCGGCCCCGTCTTCGGTCACAAATACTTCACCATGCTGAAATGGACTCATCGTTCCGGGGTCAACATTGATATAGGGATCGAGTTTGAGGAGGGTGACTTTAATGCCGCGTGCTTCGAGCAATGCAGCAAGAGAAGCGGAGGCGATACCCTTGCCCAAAGAGGACACAACACCGCCGGTAATAAATACAAATTTCGTCATTAAATCGCTGCTTGCCGTTTTAATCTGGACCAATCATCAGTTGGGGCCGACACCTTATTTATATACACAAAAACCAGCGTGCAGCCCGAACTATTGTCCATGTTTTTACCCCTGGTTTCAATGGGACATAAAAAATTGTTATTCACTTTAATGAGATTTCGTAGCCGGTTTGCTCATTTTTCGCAAGAAAAGGTTCACAGAGGCTGTATCCAACGATCTGGGCCAGTTCATCTCCGACATAAATCAGGGGGATTTGGTCGCGCTGCCAGGGTGGCACACCCCAGCTCTGTAACAATTTCTTTAATTCATGTCGATGTTGCCGGCCAGGCAAACGGCATTTCTCGCCCCCCTGCCGAAAGCGAACACTCAAGATATCGGAAGTTTCGGGCAAAACGAGTCCCTGCCCTTTTTTTTCAGTAGCCAGTAACCGTTGCCCGGAAGGTAAAACCAGGGGAGATTTTAGATCCCATGTCTGGCGCCACCTCACAAAGCGCTCAGCTGAACCACGACCAAGATACAGGACATCACGATAACGTCGAACGATGACATCATTCCAGCTGACCTGTGGCTCCGCATCTTCCGCCGCGGGCAGCACTTCATCGATGATTCGCTGACACTGGGTACTGTCCGGCATTGGATATTCACACCGATCCGCAATCCAGTAACGCAGGAGATTGCGTTGACGAGCAGTAGAAAGATTTTTTAACGGTGCAATCGCCAGCATTGTCTTTTCCGCCAACTGACAGGCCTGGAAATCCAGCTCTGCCAGTTCATCAAGCAGGAGATTGGCCTCGGCCTGGTGTCGCGATGCCCGGGCGATGGTCTCGCTTAATGATGGCCAACGCTGTTTTAACACCGGAAAGACCAGGTTGCGCAAATAATTCCTGTCAAAACGATTATCTGAATTAGTCGGGTCTTCGATCCAGTCCAGCCCCATACTTTCGGCATAGGCCTGAATCTGATCGCGCGTTAATGATAAAAATGGCCTGGCTTGCCAATAGTCGTTTATTTTTGTTATTTCGGGCATGGCAGCCAGACCCTTGACGCCACTTCCTCGCAGTAATTGCAACAACAGGGTTTCAGCTTGATCATCCTGGTGTTGGGCAAGCAACAACATGTCACCTGGAATCAGCTTACTTTCCAGTGCGGCATACCTCGCAGAACGCGCATATGCCTCGGTACTCTTCCCCTTTGGAACCTGTAAATTTAAGTGAATGGCATTGAAAGGAATCTCATAGTGCCTGCATACCGCTTCACAGTGCCGGGTCCATTCAGACGATTGCGACTGTAATCCATGATCAACATGAATTACTTTAATTGTCCGGCATTGAAGTTGCTCGCGAATTGTGACAAGTGCATGGAGCATTCCATGCGAATCGCAACCACCACTATAGGCAAGCACATAACTGGCTGGCACTGGATATTGCCTCAACTTTTCCAGTAGTGAGGCAGGGACAGGATGCATGTTATTCCGTGTAGTTACCAAACTGCATCAAACGATTGTAGCGTTGTTCTAGCAGCTTATCAGTTGGCAATGTCTGTAAATGCTCGAGGGTTTGTAGCAAGGCCGCTTTCAAATTGTTGGCAGTTGCATCGATATCGCGATGCGCACCACCTAGTGGTTCATCAACAATCATATCAACCAGATCCAGTTCCTTGAGACGCTCAGCAGTCAATCCCATTGCT